>JBBRIN010000786.1:0-1502 GCA_038221115.1 Tepidisphaerales bacterium | reverse complement strand
ACCTCGACATTCCGATCCGCCAGGACGGCAGGCTCAGTCTTCTGTTCGATCGCGGTCTTGACCATCTTCAATCCGTGCTCGTCGGTCCCGGTGAGGAAATGGATGTCGTCGCCCTTCAAACGGTGGTAGCGGGCAATCGTGTCGGCGGCGAGCGTGGTGTAGCAATGGCCGATGTGCGGCTCGGCGTTGGGGTAGTAGATCGGGGTCGTGAGGTAGAAGGTGGGCATAAGGGAGCAGACTTGGAACGTGAATTTTCGAACTTGATCGGACGCCGCGTAGGTTTTAAGGCTTTGCGTTGGGCGACGCTAGCCTCCGGCGTAGAATGCCCGAATGAGTGAACGGGTGGTCTGCGATCTGTGCGGCCAAGACGTGCCGGCGCACGGCTTTTATATCGTGCAGGTGGAGGTCTATGCGGACCCGTCGGTGCCCCACATCGACACAGAGAGCCTCGGCGATGAAGGGGCCGCCATGGCGGAGCTCATGGACGAGCTGAAGAAATACACGAGCGAGGAACTGCAGGACCAGGTGCATCGGCGCTTCGACTATCGGATCTGCCGCGGGTGCCAGCGGGACTTCATCGCCAACCCGTTGGGAAAGCCACGGGGATTAAAAGGGGCGGGGAAGAATTGAAAGACCGTCATGAACAAGCTTCCGTATTTTGGTCCGACGGATTGGGGGGAAGTGGTCGCCGCGATCGGCCAGAGGGCTACCGCGTGGGAGCGAGACTTCACCTGGCCGGGAATGGATTTGGACGCGCTGACGGCGACGGGCGCGATGCGTTGGGCGGTGCCGCAAGAGTTTGGCGGCACCGATCTGCCGGCGCTCGAGCTGCACCTGAAATACGAGGAGCTTGCACGGGCGTCCCTGGCGACCGCGCTGATCCTGACGCAGCGCGATTCGGCGGTCGGATTGATCGACGGCTCACCAGGCGCCGAGAGGCGCTCGGTCATGCTGGGGCGGTGTGCCAAGAATTCACACTGAGTGACGGTCGGGATCGCGCAGTTGACGACAAGCCGGCAAGGCGGAGCGCCAGCGCTGCGGGCCCAGCGCGCCGACGGCGGCTATCTGCTGAACGGCGAGATCCCGTGGTGTACGGGAGCGCAGGTGACGCCGTTCATCGTGACGGGGGCGGTGCTGCCGGATGGAAAGCAGATTTTATTCATTCTGGAGCACCATCTGAGCGGTGTAACCATTCAGGATGCGATGGACCTGGTGGCTCTGCGTGCGGCGTTAACCACCAGCGTGACGCTGAAGAACGTGATGCTGCGGGACGCGTGGGTGCTGCGAGGACCCGTCGACAAGGCGTTGGCATCGCGGCCAAAGAGTCTGCCGCTGGGGCAAGCGTTCCTGGCCACCGGGTTGTGCCAGGGCGCTTTGGATCTGATATCCGAGCACCGATCGGATGCGGCGCGCGACGCCGGGGAACGGTTCGGCAAACCGTTGCGCGCGGTGAGGGAGGAAGTGATTTCTTTAAGCCAGCCGGGGCAGGAGAAGGAAGCGGA
>JBBRIN010000785.1:0-1503 GCA_038221115.1 Tepidisphaerales bacterium | reverse complement strand
GTGCGGAAGCACCTTGTGCTGGAAGGGGTGGCGCGCTGGCTCGGGGAGGCGGTGGCGATCGCGTTGATCAGCTTTATTCTGGATCGGGTGTTTCGATTGAGTCTGCCTTCGCGCATGGTGTTTCTGGCGATTGGGCTGGGTTGCGCGCTGCTTGAGGCGGGGCGATTGATTCTGAATCCGTTGATGATGGAGCTGAACGTCGTCGGGCTTGCCGCGGCGATCGATCGGGCGGGGGGGGCGGATCTGGCGGCGACGCGGGGGGTGCTTGCGGCGCGGGTGGCGAGCGTGCTGGAGCTGCCGAGGTTGTTGAAGTCGGCGGCAGCGCCGTCGCCAGCGATGGTGCGGGCGGCGATTTTGCGGTGTCACGAATCGCTGGACTCCGTGCGGTTTGAGAATCACCTGAACGCGAAGCGGCGGCGGATGAGCGTTGCGGCATTGGCGGTGTTGGTGCTGGTGCCGGCGATGTTGGCGGGGATGAGCCCGCGCTCGGCGTCGTTGTGGTTTCGGCGGTATTTTCTGGCGTCGGATCAGCCTTGGCCGCAGAAGACGTACCTGGTGGTTCTGGGGGTGGACGATGGGAAGATACTGGTGCCAAGGGCGGAGCCATTTGTGCTGCGGGTGACGACGAAGGCGGGAAGCCAGGAGCCGGATACGGTGACGCTGAGGTATCGCGAGGGGCAGGGGGCGCGGACCGCGGTCGCGATGACGCGGTTTGAGAAGAATGATTTTCGGTATGACTTTCCTCCACTGGCGACGACGGCGGAAGTGGAGCTGACGGGGAACGACGACGTGCAGACGGTGGCGATCGAGCCGATCGAGCGGCCGAAGATCACGGAGCTGTTGCTGGTGTCGCAGCACCCGACGGAGGCGAAACCGACGCCGCACAACTTTGCGGGGGAAGATGCCGATTTATCGTTTTTGCCGAAGACGAAGTTGCAGCTTTCGTTTACGGCGAACGTGCCGGTGCGGAGCGTGCGGATGAAGAGCAACGTGGGGACGCCGGCGCAGGGGGACGTGCAGCGGCTGGACGATCGGCGATTTGCGCTGGCGTGGACGCACGAGGCGCCGGTGCAGTTGGACATTGAGCTGGTGGGGGCGGGGGCGGATCTGACGTCGATTCCGACGCCGGTGGCGGTTGGGCTGAAGCAGGACATGCCGCCGCGGGTGAGCCTTACGTATAGCGGTGTGCGGCAGCGGGTGACGCCACAGGCGCGGATTCCGCTGGCGATTCAGGCGCGGGATGACTATGGAATCGCGCGGCTGGACCTGGTGACGAGGACGCAAATCCTTTCTCTGGATGGCAGCGCGTCAACCACGGCGCCGGCGACGGGGCCGGCGACGGGTCCTTCGACACAACCGGCGGGGGAGACGGCCGCGACGACGCTGGTGGGGCCGGTGAATCCTCCGACGGATCTGGAGGTTCAATATCCGCATCAGCTCGATGTGAGCCAGCTACGGCTGCCGGCGGGATCGATTCTGTCGGCGAACGCGGCGGCGGTGGAT
>JBBRIN010000784.1:0-1506 GCA_038221115.1 Tepidisphaerales bacterium | reverse complement strand
GCCTGACGCTGCTGCTCTACGAGGACCATCGCCTGCCGATCGTCACCGCCCAGGCCGAGCTGCGCCGCGTCAACGTCTACGAATCCGACGACAAGCTCGGCGTGGCCGCCCTGACCGGCTTGCTGTTGCAAGAGGGCACGAAGAACCACAGCGGCCCCGAGATCGCCGATCTGATCGAGAGCGTGGGCGGCTCGCTCGACCTGCACACCGCCGGCGGCTCGGTGCGCGTCTTGTCGCCGAACCGCTCGCTGGGCCTGGGCCTGCTGATGGAGTGCTTGACGCAGCCCGCCTTCGCCAAGGAAGACGTGCAGCGGCAACAGGCGATGCTGCTGTCGTCGCTCAAGGACATGGAGACGCAGCCGGAATCCGTCGCGGAGCGCGCTTTCAAGACGGCGGTCTACGGCAAGCACCCGCGCGGCCGGCCGGCGATGGGCTCCATCAAGACGGTCGAGCCGCTGAAGCCGGCCGACCTTGCCGCCTTCCATCAGAAGGTGTTCACGCCCGGCAACATGACGCTGGCGATCGTCGGCGACTTCGATTCCAAGGAAGTCGTCGAGGAGATCAAGAAGCTGACCACCGACTGGAAGAAGACGGATCTTGAGGTTCCGAAATATCCCAAGATCGAAAAGCCGGAGGCGCTCACGCAGAAGATCATCAGCATGCCGGACTCGGCCCAGCTGCATTTCTACATGGGCCACGTCGGAGTGCGCCGCGACAACCCGGACTACTACAAGCTCTTGGTGATGGACTACGTGCTGGGCGTCGGCCCCGGCTTCACCGATCGGCTGTCGGCCCGGCTGCGCGACCGCGAGGGGCTGGCCTACACGGTGCGCGGCTCGATCGCGTCGTCGGCCGACCTGGAGCCGGGCGCGTTCACCGGCTACATCGGCACCGACAACGAAAATTTCGATCGCGTGAAGAAGGAATTCCTCGAAGAGCTTAACCGCATCCGCGACGAGGCGGCCAAGCCGCAGGAGGTCGAGGACGCCAAGACGTACCTGGTGGGCAGCCAGAGCCTGCATTTCAGCAATTCCGCCGAAGTGGCAGGGCAGATCCTCTACGTCGATCGGCATCACCTCGGCGCCGACTACCTGAGCGACTATCGCAAGGCGATCCTGGCGGTTACGCCGGAGGACGTGCAGGCGGTCGCCAGGAAGTATCTCGACCCGGAACACATGGTGATCGTGGCGGCCGGCGCCGTGGACGCCAAGGGCAAGCCGACGAACAAGCTGCCGCCGCCGAAACCGTGAGAACGCCCGTTTAGCCGCTCTTCGCAGAAGAGCGCTTCGCCCCGCGCTCCTCTGCGAGGAGCGGCTAAACGAAACTGCGCTCGCACCTTCCCGCAAATCCAGCACAACTCCCCCATCTTCTCCGCCGTTTCCCCGCCCCCTCTCTTGATCCAGCACGCCTGGCAAGTTATCCTGAATGTTCCGTGAGCTTCCGTTGCAACGACCGTCCACTCTTTGCGCCCTTCCGTGCAACGGCGTTTCCTACCGCATCCTCTCC
>JBBRIN010000783.1:0-1512 GCA_038221115.1 Tepidisphaerales bacterium | reverse complement strand
CGGCCCCGCCAACCCCCAGGGCGTCGCCAGCCGAATCGAAGAAATGCCCGCCGCCGACGGCGCTGCGGTGATGCAGGGATTGTCCCCCGAGCTGTCCGCCGAGGTCGCCGAATACCTCGACCCCGACACCGCCGCTCGAATTCTCGCGGAGATGGACTCGACCCTCGCCGCCAGCGTCATCGCCGACATGGAGGCCCCCGAAGCGTCCATGGTCCTCGCCGCGATGGACCCCGACGACCGCGTCGACATCCTCGCCCACGTACCCGCCCCCCTGCACGACCAGCTCGTCAGCGAGATGCCCGCCGAAGACGCCGCCGAGGTCCGCGATCTCGAGCAATACCCGCGCGATACCGCCGGCGGCATCATGACCACCGAGGTCACCAGCCTCCCCGAGCACATCACCGTCGAGGACGCCATCAAGGAGCTGCGCCGCCTCAACGAAGAACTCGAGCAGATGTTCTACGTCTACGTTGTCGACCAGCGCAAACACCTCGTCGGCGTCCTCTCGATGCGCGACCTGATCCTCGCCAAGCCCGAGCGATCAATCAACCAGATCATGCGCGGCAACGTCATGAGCGTCCCCGCGACCATGGACCAGGAAGAAGTCGCCCGCCTGTTCCGCAAATACAACTACCTGGCCATGCCCGTGATCGACGCGCGCAACCGCCTCGTCGGCCTGATCACCGTTGACGACGTCGTCGATGTCATCCAGGATGAGGCCACCGAAGACGTCCAGAAGATGTTCGGCGCCGGCGCCGAAGAGCGCCTGAACAGCCCCTGGCATTTCAGCTTCAGAAAGCGCGTCTGGTGGCTTGAAGTGAACCTCGCCACCGCCTTCCTCGCCGCGGCCGTCGTCGGCGTCTTCAAGGAAGTCATCGAAGTCCTCCCCGTCCTCGCCGCCTATCAGACCATCGTCTCCGGCATGGGGGGCAACGCCGGGGCGCAGACCATGGCCGTCGCCATTCGCGGCATCGCCCTCGGACAGGTCGACCGCCGCCAGCTACGCAACCTCTTCCTTAAGGAATTCATCGTCGGCACCCTCACCGGCATCGCCGTCGGGCTCACCACCTGGGCCATCGCCGCGGTCTTCCATTTCCACGAACATGGCCTCGTCCTCGGCCTGCTCGTCTTCCTCGCCCTGCTCTTCAACCACATCAACGCCTGCGTCACCGGCGTTGCCATCCCCTTCGTCATGAAATGGTTCGGCTTCGACCCCGCCCAGTCCGCCACCATCTTCGCCACCACCTTCACCGATTGCGGCGGCTTCTTCCTCACCCTCTGGCTCGCCAAAATCTTCCACTACCGCTTGCACTGGCTCGAATTATCCCCTCCTCCGATACTCCGGGGGAGGGTTGGGGTGGGGGTTCCGTCGGGTGCGCTATTTCACCTGATTCCAATCACCTCCCGATACAGCGTCGCATACTGCCGCACCGTCCCCGCAAGATTGAACTGCTGCTCGATCCACGCCCGCCCCGCCGTTTGCAGCACCGTTCTCGCCCCGGCCGATAGCTC
>JBBRIN010000782.1:0-1516 GCA_038221115.1 Tepidisphaerales bacterium | reverse complement strand
GATTTGATCGACTTGGAACGCGCAGGGCGCAAGCCCAATTTCGCCGCGGAAATGGTGTCGAAAGAGCGGCTGTATCGCGAGGCGGACGTCTTGAGCATTCACGTGGACATGCGGCCTGGCAACCAAAACCTGGTCGATGCCCGCGCGGTGGCCCTGATGAAGCCGACGGCGATTTTGATCAACACGAGCCGGGGGGAAGTCTTTGACGCAAGCGCCCTCGCCGATGCCATTCGTGGCCGCCGACTCGCGGGAACGGCGATCGACGTCTTTGCCCCGGAGCCGCCAGCGGCCGACTTCCCGCTGCTGGGGCTGGATAACGTGTTGCTCACGCCACACCTGGCGGCGCGGACGCACACGGCCCTGGAGAATATGAGCTGGGTGGTGCGCGATGTGGTCGAGGTTCTTGAGAGGAGGCCTCCGAGGTATCCGGCGCCTTAGGCGGCTTGTCCGCCAGTGTTATTGATTCCGCACGGCAGCAGCGGCTTGTTCACGTCATGGTAGCCTCAGAGCGCTACGCTCGTGCTTATGTCGGTCGTATACGACCGACGCTTGCAGTAGCAAGCCACGGGCGAGGCCGCCCGTGCCACGTCGGGCGATGCGCGCTGCGCCGCAAGCATGATGATGCCCATGCAAGCCGCGATCGAATAGGCTCGGAACTTAGCTGGGTGGCAGCGCCACGGCGGCGGGCGCGTCGAGGCTGCGCTTGCGGGTCTGGGGACCTTGCGCGATGGTGCCTTGGCGCGACGACTGCATGCCGCGCGACATGGCGATCACGCCCGTGCGCGCCAGTTCCTTGATGCCGTAGGGTTGCATCAGTTCGATGAACGCCTCGATCTTCTCCTCGGTCCCGCCCAGCTCGACGATCAGGCTCTCGGGTGACACGTCCACCACCTTGCCGCGGAAGAGCGTGACGATCTCAATCACTTCGCTGCGCTGCTCGGGGCCGGCGCCGATGGTGATCAGGGCCAGGTCGCGCTCGAGGTAGGCCGAGCCCTTGAAATCGCGCACCTCCACGACCGGCACGAGCTTGGCGAGTTGCTTGCGGACCTGCTCGAACGTGTTGTCGTCGGCATTGACGACGATGGTCATGCGCGACAGCTCCGGGTTCTCGGTGCGGCCAACGACGAGCGAGTCGATGTTGAAGCCGCGCGCCGAGAACATGTTGGCCACGCCAGCCAAAACGCCCGGCTCGTTGATCACCAGTGCGGAAATCACATGACGCATACCAAACTCCCAGGAAAACAGAGCGCATTGTAAGCGAACTGGGCGGTAGGAGAAATGGCGCGGGACGGGGCCAATATGGCGGCATCCTTTCTGGCGCGGCTGTCAGGGCGTGGTTTCCGGGGATGTAAAGGCCCGATGCGATACCGTCGGTTCTCGGACGCTGGATTCTCAGGCAAACCGGCCGCCTTTGGTGAAGCGCGATTCGCAGTCTGCCGATTTAGCAGGGGTAAGGTGCGTCCACGATGACCCAATCCGCGCAGCAAGAAAACAAGAACGAGCTTCGGCTGCCTTC
>JBBRIN010000781.1:0-1523 GCA_038221115.1 Tepidisphaerales bacterium | reverse complement strand
GACGGCCTGGCGCTGGACCGGCTGAGGCACTTGCGATGTCGAAGAGCCTTTACAGTCCCTCCTGGTATCGGGTCGTCGGCCTGAAGCCGCGGCTGCGTGCGCATGCGCAGATTCACCGGCAGCGATTCAGAGGCGAGGTCTGGTACCTGGTCCAGGACCATCAGACCGGCCGCTTTCACCGCGTCTCCCCTGCCGCGCACCTCGTGCTGTGCATGATGGACGGCCGGCGCACTGTGCAGGACATCTGGTCCCGGGTCGGCGACAAGCTCGGCGAGGATCAGCCGACCCAGGAAGACATCATCCGGCTGCTGGCGCAATTGCACGGCGCCGACCTTCTGGTCGGCACGCTGCCGCCCGACATGGAAGAGCTGAGCCAGCGCGCCGAAACCCATGCGCGCCGCAACCTGCTGATGCGGATCCGCAATCCGTTGGCGCTTCGGTTTCCGCTGTTCGATCCGGATCGCTTCCTTGACATCACCCTGCCGGCGATACGGCCGCTGTTCTCGACCTTCGGCTTCATCGCATGGGCCGTGCTCGTGATCGTCGGCGTGTTGACTGGCACCATGAACAGCGCCGCCCTGTTCGGCAATCTCGATGACCAGTTGCTGACAACACAGAACGTTGCACTGTTGCTGCTGGCCTATCCGCTGGTCAAGGCATTCCACGAACTCGGCCACGCCTACGCGACAAAAGTGTTCGGCGGCGTGGTTCACGAGATCGGCGTGATGATCTTGATCTTCATCCCGGTGCCCTATGTCGACGCCTCCGCATCAGCGGCATTCCGCAACAAATGGCGCCGGGCAGTGGTTGGCGCTGCCGGAATCATGGTGGAAGCCGCGCTGGCGTCGGCCGCGGTGCTGGTGTGGGTTTCCGCCGAGCCCGGACTAGTGCGGGCGCTCGCCTTCAACATCATCCTGATCGGCGGCGTCTCGACGCTGCTGTTCAACGGCAATCCGCTGCTCAAATTCGACGGCTATTACGTGCTGTCCGATCTGCTCGAAATACCAAATCTAGCCACCCGCGCCAACAAGCACATCTTCTATCTGATCCAGCGTTACGCGTTCGGCATCGACGGAATTTCCTCGCCGGTCACCGCGCGCGGCGAAGGCGCCTGGTTCGTGCTCTATGCGCTCGGCGCGCTGGCCTATCGTCTGTCGATCATGCTGACGATCGCGCTGTTCGTGGCCGGCAAGCTGTTCTTTATCGGAATCGCGCTGGCGATCGCGTCGGTGTCGGCCTCGCTGATCTGGCCCATCATCAAGGGCATCCGGTTCGTGCTCGCAAGCCCGCTGCTGCAGCGCAAGCGACGCCGCGCCATCGTGTTGTGTCTGGGCGCGCTTGCCAGCGCCGCGTTCCTGCTGCTTGCGCAGCCGCTGCCGTTTGCGACAATGGCGCAGGGCGTGGTGTGGGTCGGCGAACAATCCACCGTCCGTGCCTTGTCGGACGGCTTCGTCGCCGCCGTTCCGCTGCGCGACGGCAGCTTCGTCGCCGCCGGCACCACGCTGGTGACCGGCGAGGATGCC
>JBBRIN010000780.1:0-1524 GCA_038221115.1 Tepidisphaerales bacterium | reverse complement strand
CGCGCCACCCCCCAAGAACTGGCGCGTCACGGCATTCCGGTCAGCCTCGACGGCGTCCGGCGCAGCGCCTTCGAGCTCTTGTCCTATCCGACAATCGATGCCGAAGGCCTAAGAAAGATCTGGCCGGACCTCGCCCGCGTGCCGCCGAGCGCCATGGCGCAAGTGGAAGCGGATGCCAAATATGCCGTCTATCTCGACCGACAAAGCAACGATATCGAGCGGGCTCGCCGGGACGAAGCTCTGCTCTTGCCGGAGGACCTCGAATATTCTCGCATGCCGGGCCTGTCGCGCGAGCTCGGCGAGAAACTTGCCGCGATCCGCCCGGCGACCTTGGGCCAAGCCAAAAACATCGAAGGCATGACCCCGGCCGCGCTGACCATCCTGCTGGCCCGATCGCAGACGCAGCCCAAACGGAAGCCGGTCCAGGGTGCCGAAGATGACCCGTCCGAACGGCTCGCCTCGTAAGCGGGTTCGAGAACCGGCCGCGGACCCGCAAGCGGACCGGCGCAAAGCCCTCGGCCTCGTTCCTGTTTCACGTGAAACGGAAGCGCGCTTTGCTGTGTATGCCGACCTTCTGTTGCGCTGGCAGCGTGTCATGAACCTTGTCGGGCCTTCGACTCTCGGTCAGATTTGGACCCGCCATATCGCCGATTCGGCACAGCTCCATGCTTTGGCCCCCACCGCCTGGCGATGGGCCGATTTGGGATCTGGCGCGGGGTTTCCGGGCATGGTAATCGCCATACATTTGCGCGGCCGGCCGGACGCAGCCGTCCATCTGATCGAAAGTAATACGCGCAAATGTGCTTTCCTGCGGGAGGTCGCGCGGGAATGCGACGCACCGGCCTTCATTCACAACGCCCGAGCCGAAGATGTCCTGCCCGGCCTTCGCGATATCGACATCCTCACCGCCCGGGCGGTGGCGCCCTTGCCTCGCTTGCTGGAAATGGGCAAGCTTCCGCTGAGTCGGGGTGCTTCGGGCTTGTTCCTGAAGAGCGAAGGTGAGATCGGCGCGGCGGACCTGCATTTCCAGCAGGTCAGATGTTCAATCCTGCCCAGCAAGACCTCCAGGGACGGCCGGATCGTCGTCGCGTCACCTCGCGCCGGCGGTGCAGGCGAAACGGCGGATCGCACAGAGACGGAAGGCTTTTCATCATGAACGGGCGGACCGCGCGGGTTCTCGTGCTCGCCAATCAAAAAGGCGGCGTCGGGAAGACCACCACCGCCATCAATCTCGGCACGGCGCTCGCCGCGGTCGGGGAGCAGGTTCTGCTCGTGGATTTGGACCCGCAGGGCAATGCTTCGACCGGATTGGGCATCGAACGCAAGGACCGCACCCTGTCGACCTACAATGTGCTCATGGGTGACCACACCATCGTTCAGGCATCCCTCCCCACCTCCGTCCCCAACCTGTCGATCGCGCCCTCGACCATGGATCTGCTTGGGCTCGATCTTGAAATCGCCAGTCACAAGGACCGCGCCTTCAAGCTGCGCAATGCCCTGGCACGCCTCACGGATGCCCCGGAG
>JBBRIN010000779.1:0-1525 GCA_038221115.1 Tepidisphaerales bacterium | reverse complement strand
GGTAGCTGTCGCACCTAGTTGCGTGACACCCCGGCTTGCTGCGCCAACGGGAGGCGACAACGAGACCGCCAGCGACAGCCCGGACGGCAGCGCCTCATTCAATGACGCCGAGATCTTCTGGTTCGACTCGTTGGTGGCGATCGCATAGCTGGATCCGGCCACCGATGCATTCGTTGACGGGCGCCTCGCACTGGCCGTCCGCACGGTCAGCGGCGTGGCGACGCTCGCGATCGATGCGTGTGAAGACGAGACGACGCTGAACCTGACCGTCTGCGTGGCGGTCTGTGCCCCTGCGCTCCCCCCGGATACCAGCGCTGACACGCCCATGAATCCGGCAACCGCCAACCGAGAGAGTTGCATACGTCGCTTGACTGAAGAAGGGGCGGATAGCGGGCGGTTGTGCCCGGCATGCGCTGGTTTCCTCCTTCAGTATCGACTGGTCAACTCAAATCCGGAAGCCCCATCACCATTTTGGCGTGATACACATCACGGATCGCAGTGCCTCATACCGTCACACATACGCCACGATAATGCTTGCTTTCGAGCAGACGTAAATCACTTGGCAACAGTTACTTACGATCGCCGCGCTAGACCGGAAAAACGACCTCGAACAGCGTCCCCTTTCCCAGCTCGCTCTTCACTTCCATCGAACAGCCCATGCTCATCGCCAGGGTCCGCGCGATGGGCAGGCCGAGCCCAGCCCCCTCGTATCGACGCGTAGTCGACCCCTCGGCCTGGCTGAACGGCTCGAAAATCGTAGTGAGTTGACCGGGTGACATGCCAATGCCCGTGTCGGATACGATCAGGCTGCCAGGTGCCGCCCATCCATTGGGGCGGCCAATGGTCACCGTGACGCTTCCTGCGGGGGTGAACTTGATGGCGTTGCACACCAGCTTGTCCAGGAGCTTTGCGAACCGGACCGGATCGATGCGAACGAGGTCGTACGATTCCACCTTCAGGGTGAGCGTGAGCCCGCGGAGTTCCGCCTGCTCGCGCCATTGGGCCACGACCTCACTGGCGATCGCAACGACATTGGCATATGGCGGACTTGCTTCGATGGGCATGCTCTGCGTGATGGAGAGTGCGACAAGATCCTCGACGAGGCCAAGCAGGCGCTCGCCGTTGGTGCGAATAGCCTCCAGCATCTTGAGATCGGATGGACACTGATTTCCCTTCCTGTTCTGCCGCAGCATCCGGGAAAAACCGATGACCGAGTTGAGGGGCGTACGCAGTTCGTGACTTAACCGCTCGACGATGTCGTGCTGCTCGGCGGTCGGCACGCGCGCCGCGCGTGGCTGCAACGCGTGAACCGGTGAGGCGGGGTAATCATCGACGTGCAGGGCGATGCTCATTGGCGGCGTGGGTTATCGGAAGGAATCATCTGCACGGCGCGGCGGCGTGGGATCAGCCGGAAGGCGACTTGTCGGGTGAGGGCCGGCTTCACGCTCACGTCGATCTCCGACGGCTCCCACCGGGTGCCTGACGGTGCCTCGGTCACGATCCTGAGGACATAGGATCCGCTTGA
>JBBRIN010000778.1:0-1538 GCA_038221115.1 Tepidisphaerales bacterium | reverse complement strand
ACTGGGACAAGCGTCTGGCCGCTTGACTTCGCTTGCCGGGGTGGTTACTCCTGATAGTCAGGTAGTTCTCTTCCTCGCTTTATCCCGCCCCGGACAGGAGACTCTCAACCGTGTCTCGACGCTCCTCGACTTCCCGACGCGATTTCCTCAAGACCTCCGCCGTCGCCGGCGCCTCGCTGGCAGTCCTCGCCGGCGGCGTTCACGCGGCCGGCAACGACACACTCAAGGTCGGCCTGATCGGCTGCGGCGGCCGGGGCGGAGGCGCCGCTCTGCAAGCCCTTCGCGCCGACAAGAACGTCAAGCTGCACGCCCTCGGCGACATCTTCGACGACCAGCTTCAGGACAGCTTGAAGGCCTTCAAGAAGAGCGAACAGGCCGCACAGGTCGATGTCGCGCCCGAGCGCTGCTTCATCGGCTTCGACGCCTACAAGAAGGTCATCGACTGCTGCGACGTGGTGCTGCTGACGACTCCGCCGCACTTCCGGCCCACTCACCTGACCTACGCCATCGAGAAGAACAAGCACGCCTTCACCGAAAAGCCCATGGCCATCGACGCCCCCGGCGTCCGCAAGGTGATGCTGGCCTGCCAGGAGGCGAAGAAGAAGGGGCTGTCGGTCGTGTCCGGCTTCTGCTGGCGCTACGATCATCGCAAGCGCGAGACGTTCAAGCGCATCCACGAGGGCGCGATCGGCGACCTCGTCACGCTCCAGTGTACCTACAACACCGGCTACCTGCGCATGTTCCCGCGCGAGCAGAACTGGACCGACACCGAATGGCAGCTGCGCAACTGGCTCTACTTCACCTGGCTCTCGGGCGATCACATCGTCGAACAGGCGGTCCACAGCTTGGACAAGATGAACTGGGCGATGAACAACGAGCCGCCAATCTCGGCGACGGCGCTGGGCGGCCGGCAGGTCCGCACCAGCCCGGCCTATGGCCATGTCTTCGACCATTTCAGCGTGGTGTACGAGTACAAGAACGGCGTCAAGATGTTCCACAACTGCCGGCAGCAGGAGAAGTGCGCCAACGATGTGACGGACTACCTGTACGGCACCAAGGGCGTCTGCGACGTGATGAAGCACACGATCAAGAACGGCACCATCTGGACGTCGGAGACGCCGGAAAACCCGATGTATCAGACGGAGCACGACGAGCTGTTCGCGAGCATTCGCAACGGCAAGCCGATCAACGACGGCGACTGGATGCTCAACAGCACGATGCTGGCGATCCTCGGCCGGATGGCGGCGTACACCGGCCAGAAGGTGACGTGGGAGCAGGCGATGAAGTCGAACGTCGATCTGACGCCGAAGGCGTTCGTCAACGATTACTCGTTTGCGAAACTGCCGACGCCGAAGGTCGCGATCCCCGGCAAGACGAAGCTGTCCGATACGCTGTGGTCGTGAGAGAAACAGCGCGAAACGGCAAGCCGGGCGGCTTGCCGTTTCGCGTTTTGCTTTTGCCCGGAACGGTCTACAGGGGATGCAACCCGGCGTCGAGGTCAGCGAGCTGGCCCAGCGCGATCCAGAAGAGGTCACTGT
>JBBRIN010000777.1:0-1551 GCA_038221115.1 Tepidisphaerales bacterium | reverse complement strand
GGCGAGCGAGACGGCTGCCATCGCGAGCGTCGCCGGATCGCCCGGTTCCAGACCAAACAGGAACGACGTCGCCGCCCGCGCCGCCGCCACGGCCATCAGCAGGCCGACCACCAGCCCGCCCGCCAGCAGGACCCCGGCCTCGCGCATGATCATCCGCACCACGTCTCGCCGATCCGCGCCGAGTGCCATACGGATGCCGATCTCGTTCCTGCGCCGCGCCACCATGTACGACATTACGCCATACAGCCCGATGGTCGCGATCAATGCAGCCAGGCCGCCGAAGAACCCCGACAGTGTCGCCATCAGGCGCTCGCGCACGAGCGAGTCGCGCACCTGCGTCTCCATCGTCTGGAACTGCAGCACGATCGCCGAGTTGACCTGCGCCACGGCGGTCGTGACCTCCGACGTCACCGTCGTCATCGGCGCACTCGCGTGCACGACCACCTGGAGGAATGCGTTGGGTTGATCCTCCTGAGCCGCCGGGAAGAATCCGATCGGACCAAACGCCTCGCGTAGATCCGAATACTTCGTGTCCTTGACGATCCCGACGACTTCAAAGAGCGGCGCCTGCTCACCTGGCCCTGCCTCGATTTGGAACGTCTGCCCGATCGGATTCCCACCCCCGAAGTATTTTTCGACGAACAACTGATTGACGATGGCGACTTTGCCGCCCTTCGCCGAATCCTGCTCGTTGAAGTCGCGCCCGGCGAGGATCGGAGTGCCCATCGTCCTGAAGAACCCCGGGCTCACGCTGTTGAAGTTGGAGAACGTCGTGCCGGCCTTCCTGCCATTGACCACGACATTGTTGTTCCACCCGCTGCCGCTGACCGGCATGATGAACGCCTGCGACGCGCTTGTCACACCTGGCAGCCCCTGAATCCGATTCGTGATGTCCTGATACAAAGCCGTGCGCTGCGCTTCCACCGTGCCCGCACGACGCAGATCGAGATTGACGATCAGCAGGTTGTCCTGACGAAAGCCGGCATCGAGCGTCATCAGGTTGCGAAGGCTGCGCACGAACAACAGCGCGCCGACCACCAGCACAAGGGAGAGCGCGACCTGCAGCACAACCAGACCTCGCCGGAGGCCGAACCGCTCGCGGCTGTCGGTCATGCCGCGGCTGCCTGCCTTCATCGCCGCGCCTGGCGCCGTCGCCGTCGCGCGAACGGCCGGAATCAGCCCGAAGAGCAGGCACGTGCCGACCGCAAGCGCCAGCGTGAACGCGAACACACGCCAGTCCAACGTGAGATCGACGAACAGGGTGTTTCCATCGGTTGCCAGAAAGTCCACGAGGAAGCGGCTGAGCCACTGCGCCAGCAGCGCACCGCATGCCGCACCGATCACGGCAATCAACAGGCTCTCGGCAAGCAGCTGCCGGACCAGACGCCAACGCGACGCGCCGATTGCCAGGCGCACCGCCACCTCGCGCTCGCGCGCCGTTGCCCGGGCGAGCATCAGGTTCGCAAGATTCGCACACGCGATGAGCAGCACCAGACCGGTCGTCGCGAGCAGCAGCCAGAGTGGCGACTCGTAGTTTCTGCGGAGCGTCGA
>JBBRIN010000776.1:0-1551 GCA_038221115.1 Tepidisphaerales bacterium | reverse complement strand
GCAGTGGCAACCATGCTCTGTGATCCCGCCTCAGCCAGTACGATGGGAAAACGATCGCAACAGGTTGTGCGAGAGCAGCAGGGCGCGACTGCGCGTCACGCGGAGATCATCCTTCAATACCTTCCCGCCACCACATGAGGTATCGTCGCATGCCGGTTAGATAAAAAGCCATAGGCGACACCCATCGTCGGCCCCGGCAGTTGCGCTGAGATTGTCGCGCTCGGCTACTTTCCATTCCCTGGAGCGGCGGCGCTGGTGCGCGGCAGTTGGTCCGTGCCGGCGACCGACACGCCCGGCCCGCCTTCCATCGTTTGCATCGCCTGTTTCGTCAGGCGCTCGGCGAACTCCTTCATGCCGGATAGCTCGCTATTGTCCGAGAGCTGGAAGTTGCTCTTCTCGGCCACCAGCAGGTTGATCAGAACACCCAGCATGCCCTGGCTGCTGGATGCCGCCGATCCGTCCGCGGCGCCGGCGCCCCCGGCAACGAAGACGCGCTCGGGCACGAGCGGCTGGCTGCTCTTGCTCAAGTGCTCGGCCACCTGCGCCAGCGCGTAGAGCCGCGGATCGCCGAACGCGCCGATCTTTCGCATGAGCACCGACGACTCGGACAAACCGATCTGCAGAAGCCGCTGGCCTTCGCCTTTGCCGGCCAGCACGCGCTGCTGGCTTTCGGCCTGCGCGGTGACAACCGTCTGCTCCGCCTGACGGCGCGATTTCTCCAGCTCGGCTTCGGCCATCACCACCGCCTGCTGCGCCTGCTTGCGCGCCCGGGCCAGGTCGGCATCACCGGCGTTTTCCGCGATGCGGATCTGCACCTGCGAAGCGGTGAGCTCCGTCTGCTTGGCGGCCAGGGCCTGGGCTTCGTTCAGCTTCTTCTGCTCATCCGCCGCCGCCCGCTGGCGGCCGAAGGTCTCGATCTGCTCGATCGAAAGCTGCCGTTGGCGCAACTGCTCGAGGAGCGTTTCGATCTTGCCGCCCGCCTCGGCGGTGCCGGGCTTGCCGATCAGAACGTCGACGCACTCGATGTCGAACTCGCGGAACTTGCGCTGCAGTTCCGAGCGCGACTCGACCTGGATCTCATCGCGATGCTGCAATAGCTCCAGCATGGTGCGCTTGTGGGCGATGTCGCGGAAGTACGCGCTGAGCATCGGGTCAAGCGTCTGCGTGATCAGCTTCTTCACGTCGCCGAAGCGCTGGATGACGCTCGGCGCTTTCATGTAGTCGATGTGCACGACGACACTCAGCGGGAGCATCGGCTCATACGCGTCCTTGGTGACAAGGTCGATTGACTTCAAGCCTTCGTCGTAGCGGTGCGTCTCGCTGCGCCCGGTCACCCAGTGCAGCACAAAGTTGGTCGTGGGCACGAGAATCTCCTGGCCCGCGTAGGTGTTGAAGGGATACTTGCCGGGGCCCAGCGGCTTTTCCCACACGCCGCGTTCGCCGCGAGCCCCGCGCTCGCCGTGACGGAATGCGTCGCCGGAACGGTCCTTGCCAATCGGACCGAAGTAGCTGATGACCACGCCGACGTATCCGATGGGCACGACCGTCTTA
>JBBRIN010000775.1:0-1555 GCA_038221115.1 Tepidisphaerales bacterium | reverse complement strand
GACTGGGCGGCGTTGCCGGTGCTCACCATCGACGCGGCCCACATCGCTCAACTGGCCCAGATCGCGCCGACCGTTGCGGGCAAACCCGACACCAAAAAGGCAACCGAAATTGCCCTTCGCGATCTCGCCGAGACCTTCCGGTATCAGAAGGTCATCTTCGAGACTGCCAGGAAGCTGTTTGAGCAGGAGAAGGGGGGATGGACCGGGTCCCCGGACTATCTGCTCGGGCAGCTCATCCAATTGGTGGAAGCGTTCATCCGATCGGACCGTTTAACGATCGTTCCCGAGCTTTTCGCCCAGAGCGATCTTCACCGCCGGGTCCTTTTGGCCCTGAGCATGTCGAAGATCGTTCAACATCTGATCACCGCCGTCCGCGCTGGCAACACCGAGTCCCGCCAGCTCGTCCTCGACGAGAACCGGCCCATCCGCTCGACCGGCGACATGCGTCCGTGGTTTACGTCACGCCCCTGCGAGCCGACGAAGCGATCGCATATCAGCCATTGTGTGTACGACAGCACATGGGAAGCCGCCGAAGCACATTGGCTGGACCACCCGGACACGGCCAAAACCGTCGCCGCCTGGGCGCGCAACGATCATCTCGGCTTTGAGATCCGATACGTCTTTGCGGGGGGGGTCTCAAAATACCGGCCGGATTTTCTGATCCGATTGCGTGCCGGGCGAATTCTGGTGCTCGAAGTAAAAGGGCAGAGGACGCCTCGAGACCAAGCGAAACGGGATGCTCTGGCCGAATGGGTGGAGGCTGTGAATGCCGACGGCCGCTTTGGGCAATGGTGCTGTGACGTGTCATATTCCCCATCCGACATCCTCGATATTCTTGCGCGCCACGCCCGATGACCCACTGAGCTAAGGTCCTCCTATATTGCGGACGATGTCGCCCGAGTGCCTTAAAATTCCGGTCAAGATCGTGAAAAGAGGAGGACGGCGTTGCGTACGATCAGCCGTCCGTGACGCATTACGCCCGGGTGGCGCGGGGGCTGGAGGAAGATCCGAGCGCCTCCCCCTCAAAACGTCTCATCCGATTTCTGCAGATAGGCAAAGAAGCACATCTGCTCGACCCCTTCGCTCACGCCGCGCAGGGAGAAGAGCTTGAAGAACCAGGCGAGTTCGGCTTCTGTGGCTGCGTCGGGCGGCGCCGATGCGGCGCCGACGATCTCGGCGGGGGAGACGCCCATGACGTGGTCGCTCAGGTAGGCGATGTTGATCTCGTCGGCCGTCTGGGTGGAGAGGACGAAGACGTTGTGCCGGCGGATCGGGTCGCGGAGGTAGCGGTCGGTCATTCTCACGTCGATCGCGTCCAACGCCACCAGGTACGCCAGCGTCGCCGGGTCTTGCTTCCATTCCTTGGCCTGTCGTTCATCCTCCTTGAACCCATCCATCGCCGCATCGAAGTGAGCTTGAATGCGCTCGTAGAAGGTTCCGACCTGATCTCCGGCGAGCCAGCGGACGATCATGACCTCGCCCGGGCGGCGGTGGATGTGGTAGTCGTTGGTGGAGAGGCCGCGGGTGGTGGGCAGATTCAATAGGGCGGCGGCGT
>JBBRIN010000774.1:0-1558 GCA_038221115.1 Tepidisphaerales bacterium | reverse complement strand
ATAGGTGAGGTAGTGGCTGCCTAGGGCGGTGAAAAGAAGCGGTGCTGTTTCTCCCGCGACGCGGGCGATGGCGAGCATGACTCCGGTGACGAGGCTTCCGGTGGCGGAGGGCACGACGACGCGGAGGATGGTGCGCGCCTTGGTGGCGCCGAGCGCGACGGAGGCCTCGCGATAACTGGCGGGGACGAGGCGGAGCATTTCCTCGGTGGTGCGTGCGACGATGGGAACCATGATGAAGGCGAGCGCCAGCGCGCCCGCCCAGCCATTGAAATGACCCAGGGGGACGACGAGCAGCTCATACCCGAGGATACCGACGACGATGCTGGGGACGCCGGAGAGGACGTCGGCGACGAAGCGCACGCTGGGGGCGATGCGCGAGTTGGCGCTGTATTCGGACAGGAAGATCCCGGTGAGCATGCCGAGCGGGATGCCGAGCACGCTGGCCAGCGCGATGAGGATACCGGTGCCGACGATGCCGTTGCGCATGCCGCCGGGGAAGCCTTCAACGCCCTGGGGGATCGGGTCGTGGGTGAAGAGGGCGAGGTTGACGGAGCGCCAGCCGATGGACACGAGATAGCCGGTGACGAGGACGAGGATGAGCAGGATGATGGTGGTGAACGCGACGCAGAGGCCGTACATGATGCGGCTGTGGGCGCGGGCGAAGGGGTTTTTGGCGAAAACTGGCATGGATTCGGTCAAGCGGCGAGCCGGACGGTTTTACCGACGACCAGATAGCGGGCGACGACGTTGAACACGAGTGACATCAGAAGAAGAATCAGCGCCACCTGAAGCAGAGCCGAGCGCTCGAGCTCCGTCGAGGCCTCGCGGAAGCTGTTGGCGAGCAAGCTGCTCATGGTCTGGGCGGGGGCGAAGGGCGTTGCGCGGATCTGATTGACGTTGCCGATGACCATGGTGACTGCCATGGTTTCACCGGCGGCGCGGGCGAGGCCGAGCATGATGGCGCCGAACAGGCCGCTGCGGCTGTATCTGAGCATTTCGCGACTGCTCTGCCACCAGGTAGCGCCCAAGGCGAGGGTGCCTTCGATCTGCGTGCGCGGCACGGCGCGGAGGACGTCGCGCGCGACGGCGGTGATGATGGGGAGGATCATGATGCCGAGGATCAACCCGCCGCAGAACATGTCGCGGCCCACAGGTACGTTGCCAAAATGCAGCCAATGAAGGCCGGGCGCATTCGCGAAAAAGAGATTGAGCCGCGGCTCGACGTGGTCGCGCAGGAACGGCGCGAGGACGAAAAGCCCCCAGATACCGTAGGCGATGCTGGGGACCGCCGCGAGAAACTCGATGAGAAACGAGACCGGGGCGACGAAGTGGCGGCTGGCGATGCGCACGAGGAAGAGAGCGGCGCCGAGGCTGAGCGGCACGGCGACGGCAAGGGCAATGAAGGAGCTGACGGCGGTGCCGTAGATGACCGGGGCGGCGCCGAACTGAGGCGCGATGACGTGGTCGACGACGGCCTCTTCGAGATCGCCGGTGACCTGGCCCTCCCCGTTCAGGAGCCGGCCGGCGGCGTTGCGTTTGTAGACGGGGAGCTCATTGG
>JBBRIN010000773.1:0-1558 GCA_038221115.1 Tepidisphaerales bacterium | reverse complement strand
TCGCGAAAGCGGCTTGGCTGAAATCGAGCGCCAACGAGCGTGAGAGGCAATTTCTTCTTTCCGGTGCCCGAATCAAAGAGGGCAAAGTAGGACTTGGCGGGGGCGCCGCCGTGATCGAGATCGAGCGCGACATGGGCATTGGTGGCGACGTAGCCGACCTTGTGGATGACGAAGCCGGTGCCAGAGCTGGACATGCCGTTTCCCAGGTCGGCAAGGATGCACACGACTGATTCCTTATAGCGATTGACGACCTCATTGGGCTCTTGCGGCGGTCCGCGGCGGGACGCGGTGGACTGGCCGAAGTCGGATTGATCGATGATCTGGCGCATGACATCGCGATACTGCGGAAACTGGGCTTCGGGCGCGGCGGCGGTGACCGAATAGACGATGCCGTGGTCGATCGCGAGGTAGATCTCGCCGCGAAAGAGCTGGTTCTTCTCCTTGGGCTTTCCCTTGAGGGGGAGGCGGGCGGCGGAGAGCTTCCCAATTTTGGCGGGGACGATTTCGCCGTCTGGGAGCACGTCCGGCTCGTTGGCGCGGAACAAGGGCATGAAGTGCTTGAGCGTAGCCACGGGGTCCTTCCCGGCCACCGGCGAGTTGGGCTCGGCGACGAAGATGGCGACGGAGAAGTCGATGTCGACGTCCTTGGGTTTTTGTTTGCCGCTCTCAGGGGTGAAGCAGAAGCGAATCTCCCCCTCCTCAAGGTCGCGGAGGACGTTCCATTTTTGCGGATAACGGAGGGTGAAGTAGCCGCCCGGGTGATGATATTCGGTGAGGTCGGCCGTGGCGGTGGCGCTGGTGGTGGGACCGAGACGAGCGCGGCCCTGCTTGAGCGAGGCGACCGTCTCCGCGGGAACGCCCGCCTTGACGAGAGCCAGCGCATCAGCCGGCGGCAGCTCCTGCTTGGCGAAGCCCAGGAGGTTGCCGAGCTTCTCATATACCGTCGGGGTGACTTTGTCCGCGGCCAGAGCCTTGAGCTGATTGAGGTCCAGCGGCTGCCCCTTGATCGCCAGCAACACTGCGGAGGGAATCCCCTGTCGGGACATGCTCAGCGCCTCGGCCGGGGCGAGCGTGTATTTGGTCGGCGCGGCGAGCATCGCGTCGAGAATCTGGTCGGCGGTTTTGCCCGCCTTGGCCATTTCCTGGATGGCCGACAGGGGCAGTTCCTTTGGGCCTAACTGCTTGAGGGACTTGATCAGGTCATCGCTGGCGCCGGCGGCCTTCAGCGCCTGCACCCCCTCTTCAGAGAGCTGGAACTTGGAGCCGGATGTTTGAACCGCGGCGACGATTTCGGCGTCGGAGAAGCCCAGCCTTTTCAGGCTCACGACGTCTTTGGCGGTCATTTCTTCAGCGCATGCGTGGCAAGCAATGATCGACACGCAGAGCACGATTGCGAGGCACCTCTGACGCGCCAACATAAGAGCTCCAGCTTGAGGTGATTGTGCCCAGCGATATAGATCTCGAACCCACAGCGCCGCGGCCTAGCAGGAAGTTACAGATTTGGGGGCGATAAATAAAGCAAGATGTTTGAGTGACGATGACAGCTGATGGTGGGGTG
>JBBRIN010000772.1:0-1581 GCA_038221115.1 Tepidisphaerales bacterium | reverse complement strand
GAAGTGCGGCGAATCGAGGGGGCGTGCGACCGGATCATCTGCGTCAGCGAGTACATCGCCGGCGACCTGATTCGGCGACTGGGGTGGGAGTCGAAGAAAGTTCGCGTCGTGCATAATGGAGTGGACATCGACCGGTTCCATCCGGCAGATGGTCCGCTGGACGATGGGCTGCCGACCATTCTGTTTGTTGGTCGCGTTCAACCGGTGAAGGGCGTGGACCTTTTGGTGCAAGCCGCGCTGGCGCTGGCGAAAAAGGGCCGAAAGTTCCGGGTGAAGATCGTCGGTAGTTCGGGGTTCTGCCCGACGGACCCGTTGACGCCGCACGAGCAACTGCTTCGAGAGATGGCCCGCCCCCTGGGTGACCGCGTCAGCTTCGTGCCATTCGTCGACCGCATGCGCATTGCGGCCGAATACCGTGGGGCATCCATCTTCTGTGTGCCGGCGCGTTGGGACGAGCCTTTCGGAATGACGACGCTGGAAGGGATGGCGTGTGGTCTGCCTACGGTCGTCGCGGAACGCGGCGGCATTCGAGAGGCCGCGGGGGATGCGGCGCTGTATTTCCGGCCGCCGGACACCGACGCGCTTGCCCGGCACCTCGACCTGCTTTTGTCCGATGAGTCGGCGCGTCGCGAATGGAGCGGGAAGGCTCGACGGCGCGCGGAGGAGTTTTCCTGGGCGCGGCAGTATGAAGTGTTTTTAGCGGCTACCGCTCACTCCACAAGCTCGGGGTTGGCATGAGTGGGGAATTAAAAACGGGAAGCAGCCGCCTCGGCGCCGTGGAGGCGGGTTCGCCGTCGCGTGGAGTCGGCCGAGCGCCCCGCGTCAGCATCGTAATGGCGGCGTATAATCCCGGCCCTTTTCTCGAGGAAACTGTGCAGTCGGTGCTCGCCCAGACGTATGGCGATTGGGAGCTGATTATCGTAGATGATGGCTCGACTCAGGACATCAGTGCCGTGGCCCGGATGCACCCGGCGATCACGTACATCCGGCAGGAGAATTTTGGGCAGTCGATCGCGCGCAACGTCGCCGTTCTGCGGGCGCGGGCCGATCTGATCGCATTCCTGGATCAGGACGATCTCTGGGGGCCGACGAAACTCCAGCAGCAGGTGGCGGCGATGGATGCCGCGCCGGAATTCGGGCTCAGCTATACAAACTTTCAGCGAATTGACTCGCGCGGCGCCCGCTTGGGCGACGGCTTCGACGGCGGGGCCGATACTTACCTTCAACTTCTGCTCGGGTGCTGCATCTGTATCAGCACGACGATGGTGCGGCGGGAGGCGTTGGCGTCGGCGGGACTCTTCGACCCCTTCTACCTGGGCCTTCAAGATTACGACATGTGGCTGAAGATTGCCCGTCACCACAAAGTTAAATACCTGCCGACGGTTCTGGCGTCGTACCGCCAGCACGATTCCAATCTCTCGCTGCGATATGCGAAGTTGTTCGACGAAGTGCGCTGGCTTTACCGCGAGCACGTAAAGCTGGCGAGAGTGCGTGGCGACCGAAATGCCAGGCGGTGCGCCCGGCGGGGGCTCAAGCGGTCGCGCCTCATCTATGGAAGCCAGGCGTTCGACCAGTGCCGTA
>JBBRIN010000771.1:0-1584 GCA_038221115.1 Tepidisphaerales bacterium | reverse complement strand
CCCAGCCGCGCCACAAGTTCCTGCAACTCTGGCATCTGCGGTCCGTCACCCACCACGTCCACCGCCAGCCGTCCCCCCTTCACCAGAGGCGCCGCCGCCTCGATGAGCATGTCTGCCCCCTTGTACGGCACCAGCCGGCCGATGAACACCACCTTGATCGCCCGCTGATCCCCCATCTTGCGCGGCTGTCGCGCCGGACGCTGCGCAAACCGCGCGGGATCAATCGCGTTCTCCGGCACGTAAAAACAACGGTCGTGATACTCGCGCGGCATCTGCCGCAACGTGTCGCTCGAACCCACCAGAATCGCGGACGCGTTCGTCCGCATCGACCGATACCCCGGCAGCAGCTTGTAGGCCGACCTCACATAGCTCAGCCACTCCCCCTCCTTGCGCCGCGCCCAGTCAAATCCCTTCGGCCACGGCACGCCGCCATTCAACGGCCCGATCACAAACGGCACCCCGATCTCCCGGCACCTGCGCGCCAGCAAACTCGGCGTCGTCGGCGACAACGGAATCAGCCGGTGTACCACATCAAACTCCCCCGCCGCCAGCCGCGCCCCGTATTGCTTCCAGATCAAATGCTCAAAAAGGTAGTACAGCGGCACCGACATCGCCGCCAGCGTCGTCCACCCCGTCCTCGTCCCGCCGCGCAGAAACGTCGTAATCCTCCACATCACCCGCGCCGCGGTTTCCGTGTCGATCACCGCGAAATCCTTCCCCTCCACCCAACCCGCCTTCGTCAGGTGCGGCCCATTCCGCCAATGCGTCAGCACCAGCGCATCGGCAATCTGCTTGATCGCCTTCGCGTGCGAGTACCCCTCCAGCGGCACGCTCGTCATGTCCGGATTGCACCCCTCGGCGATCAGCAACACGCGCGGCCGCGATCGGGCCATCGCGCGGCCCGGCGGACGCACCCGCTGGCGCGCTAGCGCCCCAGGCGCCAAAGCTGCCGTCGTGAACCTCTGGGCATGATTGGACGACCTGACCATAAACGCAGCAGCGGGCAACCAGCCCGTTGAGATCCACCACTCACACGGGCTGGTCGCCCGCGCCACGACGCAGTTTTACGAATGCAGCAGCACCGCCTCCGCTTCGTCTGGCGACGCGGAAGGCGCGGCCATCAAAACGGCCGCCGCCGCCGCGCTCGCATTCACCGCCGCCACATTAGGCTTCAAACCGTAAATACGGCCATACAATTCCGCCGCCCATCGCCGGCTATCGAAACATCGCAATACCTTGTCGCGGCCGGCCTTCCCACACGCCTCTCGCAACGAAGGGTCTAACAGAAACCGCTCAATTCCATCCGCGAGAGCCCCCACATCGCGCGGCGGCACCAGCAATCCGTCCACTCCATGCGTGATGATTTCCCCAACGCCCCCCGCCGCCGTGCCGATCGTCCCCGCCTCCGTCGCCATCGCTTCCATGTACACCACGCCCATCGGCTCCCCCAGGCTCGCCAGCACGAATACCTCTGCCCCACGCATCTCCGCCAGGTACTGATCTTCCGCTAGCGATCCCAGAAATGTCACGCAATCGTCGATCTTCAGCTCTCGCGCCAAACCTTCAAGATTCCCCCGCTCCGGT
>JBBRIN010000770.1:0-1593 GCA_038221115.1 Tepidisphaerales bacterium | reverse complement strand
GGTGGCCAGTGAAGTCGTCACTGCCGCTTGCCCCGGATAAGCGGACCCATTGCCAAAAGGCCGTCGAGTCGTCGGCATAGAGCTCCCGTTTGAGTAGCCGCACTATCAGCTCTGCGGGAGTGCCTGACTGGCCTTTTGTCTCCAGATAGTGCGTGTATTCCATCAACAGTGGAATCGACGCTGCTACGATTTCTGGAACGATCATTTCAAAAGTGATGGTGCAGATGTCGGGGCTATGTTTTCTCGTATTTGCGGGGGATGTATTCCTTATACCGCTGGTTGGGCAGACTCAGCATCCGCAAAATTGGGGAGGCGGCTCGCGCGATGATGCGCCTGCGCCAAGATCGGTGCAAATCCGGGATGAGCGTCCCGTCGGCGTTGGTGCATGGAGGCGGCCGATCGGTCGGTAAGATGGCCACCCGTCGTCGACTCCAGTAGCACAGTCTCCAATGCCCCACAAACAGAACTTCGCCGGCCGGCACCACATCCCGAAGATGCGGCATTGCGTGACGAACTGGCGCGAGTACGAGGGTGGACTGCGCCGGCGCGGAAGCCTGACGATGTGGGTCACGGACAATGCGATCGCTGCGTGGCGCGCTGCACCGCGTATGACCCCTGGTGGTCAGGCGGCTTATTCCGACAGCGCGATCCAGACCTGCCTGATGTTGCGCGCGGCTTTCAAGTTACCGCTTCGCCAGGCCGAGGGGCTGATGCTGTCGGTGGTGAAGTTGCTCGGCTGCGCGCTGGCCGTTCCCGACCACAGCACCGTCAGCCGCAGGGTTGCCAAGCTCACGTCGATCGCGCGAGATTCGTTGCCGAGCGGGCCGCTGCACGTGCTGATCGACAGCACGGGGCTTAAGGTCTTTGGCGCCGGCGAATGGCTGGTTGAAAAGCACGGCCGGCGTTCGCGCCGCACGTGGCGCAAGCTGCACTTGGCGGTGGACGCCCAGAGCGGCCAGATCGTGGCCGCAGCACTGACGGATCAAGACGTCGATGACGCCTCTCAGGTCGGCCTGCTACTCGAGCAAATCGAGTCGCGGCTTGAGCAGGTGACGGCCGACGGCGCCTACGACGGTGAGCCCACCTATCAGACGATCGCCGCCCACGACGATGCCATCGCAGTGGTGATTCCGCCGCGCGACACGGCGGTGCCGAGTGCCGGATTCGAAGCGGACCCATCGGTCCGCGACACCCACTTGCTGATGATCGCCTCGCTCGGGCGCATGGGCTGGCAGGAGGTCACGGGCTACGGGCGGCGCGCGCTGGTCGAGACCGCGATGGGCCGCTACAAGGGGATCATCGGCGCGAGGCTGCGCGCCCGTGGCGAGGCCGCGCAGCGCACTGAAGCCATCGTCGGCGTCGCCGTGCTCAACCGCATGCTCGATGCGGGAAGGCCCAACTCCGTCCGTCGCCAGGCCTCGGCAGCGTAGACCCATCGACTCCGGCACAAGCCTCGATCTCTGCCGCTCGCTGCAACAACGCCTTGTCAATCATGAACATGCATCCGCAAGGAATGGTAGCGAATCGCGTTGAACGTCAAAACGTTGGTATCGACGTGTGCAAGCAGCATCTCGATGTTTGCTTGGGCGCGGA
>JBBRIN010000769.1:0-1602 GCA_038221115.1 Tepidisphaerales bacterium | reverse complement strand
TCGAACGGCTGACGGAGAGATTTCGGAATCGGCACCCATTCGTAGGCGGCCGGCCCGTCCTCCTCGGCTTCCGCCGAAGAGGACTGCAGGCCGAAGCCAGCCGACGCCGTCAATGACAGGATCATCACTCCGGCGAGCGCTACCGCAACGATGATCAGGCTCGGCTCCGACGTTCCGAACAGATGGCGCGGGATCGCCAGAACCGCGTCCCCGATCACTCCACCAAGCCCGCTGGGCAAAGGCCACCGATCGGTTGCGGGAAACGCGGACGCGAGTGCCGTCGCGGCGCAGCCACCCAACACCAGCAGGATCAGGCGCAGGCGCGGGTGGTCGAGTTCTCGTTTCGTCAACAAACGCCAGCCCCAGCACGCCAGCGGAGGCAGGATGGCAACGACCGCAATTCCGAGCAATTGCATGATGAGGTCGGCCGTGACCGCACCGGCGGGGCCGACCAGGTTGCGCACGGGCCCGTCGGTAGCGTGGTTCCAGCTCGGGTCCTGGATGGACCAGGTCGCCAAGGCCACGCTGGCGACCGCGATCGCAGCGAGAAGAACCAGACCTCCGATTTCGGCCAAGCGCCGTCCCAGGAACTCGCGCACGGATTCGGGCATGTAGTCGGTCGGCGAGAACGTCGTGATACGCACGTGCAGCCCGAATTGAAACCACGGATCGCGGCGATGCCTTCCGCCGCATGCTGACCCCGGAGGGGGGTGCATGTGGAAGAACAGGCTCGCCGAGTCCCGAACCTAGGGCGATATGCTTAAGCGATCGTCACCGTGCCGCTTTCTTTTCAGGGAGCAGACGAGCAAAGCCTTCGCCCTAGGCCGCAGCGTAAGCGTCAGCTGAAGCTCGTCTTGCGAGCGGCGATTTGATCGGGATTCTGGCCACCTGCATTTGGTGGTGGTTCAAATGAGCGACACAGGGGTCATCGAGAGCGGGCGCAGGAGTGCTCATACGAGGGCTCGGGAGGTGCGGGGCGAGGTTCTTGCCGGCCCTGAGCGGCGTCGGCGCTGGAGCACGGACGAGAAGCTGCGTATTCTGGCGCAAAGCGTGGCTCCGGGATCTTCGCCATCACTGACCCGCCGACTGCATGGGATCAGCAGCGGCCAGCTCTACACGTGGCGCAAGCAGTTTCGTGCGGGCGAGTTGACCGGGTTCATCCCGTCAGCATCGCGCCTTGGATCGGAGGCAGGCGGCGCCAGAGCCGCAATCCTTTACGGCGTGCTGGAAACAGCCAAGCTCAACGGGCTCGATCCCGAAGCCTACCTAGCCGACGTGATCGACCGCATGGCAAAGGGCCATCCGATCAATCAACTCGACGACCTTCTGCCCTGGCGTTGGCAACGCGCGCCTGCCAGAATGGCCGCATGAGCGACACGGGTGACATTGCCATTCTCCGGATCGAACTGGCGGACATCCAACCGCTGATCTGGCGCCGCGTTGCCGTGCGCAACTCGACCAATCTCCAGACTTTGCACCGCATCATCCAGGCCGCCATGGGCTGGCTCGATTATCACCTTTGGGAGTTCACGGTCGAGGATACGATCTACGGCATCCCGGATTCCGACGCCACCACATGGGGCCCCGTCGTGCATCGCGCCA
>JBBRIN010000768.1:0-1609 GCA_038221115.1 Tepidisphaerales bacterium | reverse complement strand
GAGCAGATCGGATATCTGACTGAGCTGAAGCGGCCCACGCCCCTCCCCTCCATCGAGCATCTGGAAACCGTTCGGAAGGATCATTGCAGCGCCAGCCCCGAGCAACGGCGCAGAGTTCTGCGTGATTGGGGTGACTTCACGCAAACGATGGGCATTGAACGGCTGGAGCAAATCAGCCCGGAGTTGGTCATTCAGTATCGAGCCGCTCGGCATCAAGGGCGTCGAGAAGCGATTCCGCAAGTTACGGGATGCTGCCAAGGTTTCGGTGACGTCCAGCCAACTGCGAGATGGCGCATACACCAGCGCTGTTGAAGCGAACGTGACCGTTGATATGTGCAAGTTGATGACGGGGCATAAGACCGGGCTGGCCGATCATTACGTCAAGCGGAAGCCAACGATGGTCGCGCCGGCGTGCCAAGCGGTCAGGGCGGCTTACATAAATCGGGGAAAGAGAACCGCCACCGTACAATCGAATCGAAACTTCCGTTGATTGCGGGTGTGAGAACTATTCGGGACGCGGAAGGAACCGAACACTCCCGCGATTCCTCGGAGAATTCTACAGTTTCGATGGAGGGTGGTGCAAAAAGCGGTGACGCGCCTCGCAACGACGGTTAACAACGGCTCTGGATCGGGTGCTATCAATCTCGCGCATGGAATGTGGGGACTCGTAAGTTCAGTGCCGCTCAAGGGTGTGATGCGGTCGCGTTATCGCGACGGCATGAACATGCCCCACTTGATCGAGCCGGGCAAGGTGCTGAAGTACTCCATCCGCATGAATCCGACCTCGAATGCGTTCTTGCCCGCGCACCGAATCCGTCTGGATGTCACCAGTTCCGACTTCCCCAACTATGACCGAGATCACAATACCGCCGCCGACCCCAACGCTGACCCCACGCTGGCGGTGGCCCAACAAACCATACATCATGGCGAGGGTTATCCCACACAGATCATTCTGCCGTGGGTGCCCAACGCCGAACCAGCCGGCCGAT
Organism: Tepidisphaerales bacterium; assembly: GCA_038221115.1. Taxonomy (GTDB): domain Bacteria; phylum Planctomycetota; class Phycisphaerae; order Tepidisphaerales; family Tepidisphaeraceae; genus JANXVV01. Next base: position 620 of record JBBRIN010000768.1, on the reverse strand, counting down.
AAGCCTCAACCGCCGCCAACCGCGGCAAACGCCGGTGTCCCCTCACTCTACGCCTTCTTTTTCTTCTTCGCCTTTTTCCCAGTGTCGTCGGGGCCATCCGTCTTGCCGGCAGCGGGGTTGAGTTCGGCGAGGACGGCAGTGAGGCGCTGGCGAGCAGCCTTGCTCGCATCGGTGTCGGCGCCGCTGGCGACGGGCTTCTCAACGAAGGGCGCGTCGCTCATGTCGAAGAGTTCGGCCCGCTCGTTCATTTTCCAGCCCGGCTCGCGCACGAACCAGTGCGCGCCCAGTTGCACATAAGCCCACTGGCGCGGCGTGCCCGGCTCGCCGCGCAATTGCGGCGCGATGCTCTGCCCGTCGAACTTCATCCCCGCCGGCGCTTTCACGTCCGCCAGCTCCAGAAAAGTCGCGTGCGGGTCGGCAAAACTTACGATGTCCTTTGACACTCTTCCCGCCGGCGTCACGCCCGGCCAGCTCGCGATGAACGGCACGCGCGAACCTCCTTCCAGCATCGTTCCCTTGTGACCATTGATCATCCGCCCGCCCACGGGCGATGGATACCCGGTCGCCGTGCCGTTGTCCCCCGAAAAAATCACCAGCGTCTTCTCGCGCAGGCCAAGCTT
>JBBRIN010000767.1:0-1618 GCA_038221115.1 Tepidisphaerales bacterium | reverse complement strand
TGATCGTCATCGTCTCCAGCGTCCCCGGATGAACGAACGTGATCTCCGCCGCATGCAGCGCCTGCCGTTCAAGGTGAAACGCCCCCTCCTCGTCCGTCGCATGGACCTGCCGCCCCCCATACATCGTATCCCCCACGATCGGAAACCCAATCGCCGACATATGCACCCGCAACTGATGTGTCCTCCCCGTCTTCGGCGACAGCTTCACCAGGCTAAACCCCCCCGGCGGCGGCGGCAGCTTCTTGTCCGATGGATGCTCGCTGTTCTGAAAAAACGACGCCTCCAGCCCCGGCAAAACCTCCTGCACCTCGTACTTCGTCACCGCCTCGCGCCCACCGTTCTCAATCTTCCGCACCGCCTGCTTCTCCCGAACATACTTGTCCTTGCCGATCGGCATGTTGATCACATCCGCCAGCAGCGGCGGCACCCCGTGGCACAACGCCATGTAGGTCTTGCGGATCGTCCGGTTTTCGAACTGCCGCGCAATCCGCCAATGCGCCTCATCGCTCTTGGCCACCAGCATGATCCCCGTCGTGTTCCGATCCAGCCGATGCAAAATCCCCGGCCGCCAGTTGCCGTTCACGTTCGACCATTTCTGCCCGTAGTACACCAGCCCGTTCACCAGCGTCCCGCTCCACCGCCCGCGCGCCGGATGCACGATCAGGTCCGCCTGCTTGTTCAGCGCCAGAAAATGCTCGTCCTCATAAACGATATCCAGCGGGATCGGCTCCGGCGTCAGCTCGTTCACCGGCTCCGGCGGCGCACCCATGTCGATCTCATCCCCATCGCGTGGCTTGTAGCTCGCCTTGATGATCCGCCCATTCACCTTCACCAGCCCATCGTCAATGCACCGCTGCACCCCCGCGCGCGATAGATATCCGATCCGATCCACAAGGTATTGATCGATCCGGCGGGTGAGGTTCTTGCTGACGCGCCAGTGGAAATGCTCGACGTCTTCCTGCTCGACCTCCGCATCCGCCGGCGCCAGCGGGTCGTCCGAAGGATCCACAGGTTGATCGCCGGTGCTCATGCGGATCAGGCGCTATTTCGCCTGGGTCGAAGGGGCGGAGGTGGGGGGGGGCGCGTTGGCCGGTTTGGTTGCCGACGGTTCGATGGCCGAAGGGCTCGCGCTCGGTCCGGACGTGGGGCCAGTCGTGGCGGGGGCCGTGGTCGGAGTCAACAGCGGCGGAACCTCTGCCGCCTTCACCATCGCCGGCTGCCGCAGGTTCTCCAGCGCACTCGCCTGTCTCTCGGCGATCTGCTTGAACAGCGTGCTGGCGTTCGCGTCATTGCGAATCGCCTGATACAGCGCCGCCGCCTTGTCCCATTCCCCTCGATTTTCCGCGATCGCCGCCATCCCAAGCTGTGCCGTCGTAAAGCTCACCGGCTGGTCCTTGTACTTGTCGAGCAGATCCTGATACGCGCTGGTCGCCTGATTAAACAGCTCATCGCGCGAAGGCCGCGGCGAAAACTCCGCCGGCCGGGTCGTCGCCGCCGGGCTCACCGGCAGCATTGCAAACGTGTACGCAAGGTCTCCCATCACCACGTCCGCCTGGGCAAGCAGCCTGGCATCGCTCGAAATCTCCCGCACCTTCTCAATTTCCGCATGCCCCCGGTC
>JBBRIN010000766.1:0-1622 GCA_038221115.1 Tepidisphaerales bacterium | reverse complement strand
TTCATTCCAGGAGTGCACATTGCGTGCCAGTGTCGCGATCGCCCCACCGTGAAAAGGGGACGACGAGGGATAGCAGCAATACAGGCCGGGGAGGGCGCTATTCGATGACGATATCGAAGCCACTGAGAAGCGACACCGCCTCCGGAAGCGAGAAGCGCGCTTTCGTCACGGTATTCATGGCCGGATTGATCGCGTAGCCGGTCGCCTGCCGGAAATCGGCTTTTGTGAGATTTGTATGATGAAAGGTAGGTGTATGCGGAACGGTGGTCATGCTGCCCACCGCTCCACGAGGGTCTGCATCTCCTTTGTCCGTCTCCCACGCCGCTTCGGCGGCCGCCACGCTTCGCGAGGGACGCGATGGTGCAGCAGTTCGTCCATCCCCCAGACGTGATCGCTGATCCCCGCCGCCATCGCCGGGGTCTGTCCGCGTGCCAGAGAGCCATGCGGCGTGCAGAAGTTGTAGAGCGTGCCGAGCAGCCACATCCCGCACTCCAATCGCCCGATCCTCCGCCCCAACCCCCGCGTCCGGCGCGCCAGCACGGCCAGCCGCGCGCGGAACGTCCCATTCAATCGCTCGATGTACGCCGTCTGGATCGTCCCGCCGCGCAGCAACCGCCCCGCCCAGCGCGCCGTGCCGTGGGCCAGCCGCCGCGTCACCCCGACCACCCGCCCCGCCGCGCGCCGCTTGACGACTTGCCCGATCACCAGCCCCGACCATTCCGCCAACCGACACCGCCCCCGTTTGCCGTCGCGCGGCACCGGCGTGCGCGCCATGCGCCTGATCGCTTTCACGTACGCCGCGAACCCGTCCACGCAGACCAGCAGCGGCGCGGGCAGGGCGCATGCTTTGACGAGTGCGCACAAGCGCGCGACCAGCACCCCGTCCCGGTGCGGGCTGACCACCCCGCCCAGCCAGAGCCGGGTGGCGACCTGCTGCGCCATCGCCAGCCAGACGATCTGCCCCTGCTGCTTCACCCGAATCTCGTCCGCTTGGATCGCCCCCAGATCGCGCGGCTGGCAGACGAGTTGGCGGTGAATCGCTTCGCAGTGTGCCCCGGCGGCATCGAGCCACGCCGCCACTGTCTGCCGTTGGATACCAAAGGCGATGACGATCGCCGCGAGCGGGCAACCGTGCGCGAGCAAGGTCAGCACACAGGTGATCGTCGCCTCGGCGGTCGCGCGGCGATAGAAGGGCGTTCCCACCCGCGCCCCGAAGGTCGTGCCGCACACCGCGCAGCGATACCGGAGCGGCGTGCGCGCATGAATGCTGATATTCCCTCCTCCCACTTGGCCCCTTGCCGGACAGTCGTCGTTGGGACAGAATACGGTGTGCGAGTCCATAGCATCTCCTTGTTGACAAAGAAGATTCTACCGGACTCGCATCTTGTTGCCTTCTCCCGCACCTCCACCGTTCCGCATACACCTACCATGTGGCGGAACGCGCCGCGATTCGGTCGGCGAGTTCGGCGAGATTCGTCACAATGAGATCGGGTTCGATGCCCCAGGGATCGAAGATCGCATCGGGGTTTCGGCGCACCCACGCCGCGTTCAGACCCGCCGCCTTCGCGCCGATGACATCGAACGGGTTGCCGGAGACGAGCCAGGTTTCTTCCGCTAAACAG
>JBBRIN010000765.1:0-1624 GCA_038221115.1 Tepidisphaerales bacterium | reverse complement strand
GATCTTCTGTTTCGCATCCGGCGCGACCTGCGGCGCTGGAGAAGCGGCCCAACCGTTGGCGGCGACCAGACTTAGGCCCACTCCTGCGACGGCGCAACCCAACAGACAACCCGCCAGGCGAACGCGAGAGCCGGTCGATCGAGTCGCTGGGCGCATCGGGCCTCCGGAGCGTGAGAGGTGAGAATCCCTGGGGATTATACCGACAGTCCAGTCGAGGCGTGGCAACTCGGCGTTGCGTTGCTCGACTTCCCAAGGTTAAGTTCTAATGGGCTTGCTTCCTTCTCGGCTACTACCTCTGGATGACACAGCCGAGGTCACCTCAACTCCACCTCGGCGGGCGCGACGACCAACGCCGACGCATCTGTGCCGCTCCACTCTGGAAGTTCGACCTTGGCCGCCTCCCAGCCGGGGTGAACCAAGGAACCGGTGTGCGGCGGGGTGCCCGTGACGTTTCCCACCAGCTTGACTCGGCCAGCGTCATACCCCGATGGGATGGAGACCCAAGCACCTTCCGCTTCTGGCCGAACGGGCCGAAGGGCGAAGAGTCGCTCCAGCGTCGCCGACGCGTCCCGATGGATTTCTCGGACGGCCGAGCCGACCTGGTCGTCGGGGTAGCCGGCGATGTTCTCCTTCAGGAAATCGATCAGCCGAGCCTCGCGTTGCAGCACGGCGAGCAGCGTCAGCGCCTCGCTTCGTTTCGGAGCGGGCTTGACGGCGGGTGTCACCGGCGACGGAGAGACCTTCGCCGGCACTTCAGGCAATTTCGGCAGGGGCTTCCCATCCAGCAGATCGGCGACGCTCGAGGCGAAGCCGGCGTCCGTCAACGCGCGAAAGAAGGCCCGAAATGCGGTTCCAAGTCGTCCCATGACGCGATTTATCCTGTTTCAAGTTCGATCTCACCACGAAGGCGCGAAAGGCACGAAGGAGCACGAAGAAGAAGTCAAATGGGTAGGATGCATTGAAGTTTTAGAGCTTATCCTTCAACGCCTAACGAAAAACCACTTCAAAAACTCTACCTAATTCTTCACTTCGTGTTCCTTCGTGCCCTTCGCGCCTTCGTGGTGCGCACGAATTTCTCGAATGCTACAACAGCCGGTCACCCTTGCCTCGCGGAATCAACGTCAATAACTTCTCCACGATCTGCTCGACCGAGATCCCCTCCGCGTCGGCGTTGAAATTGGGGACGATTCGGTGCCGCAGCACCGGGGCGGCGACGGCCTCGATGTCTTCGATCGTCGCATGCAGTCGGCCTCGCATTAGCGCGCGGGCCTTGCTCGCCAGGATCAGGTATTGCCCGGCACGCGGTCCGGCACCCCAGCTCAGCCAATGGCGGACGAAATCGCTGGCGTTCGGCTCATTGGGCCGTGTCGCGCGGACCAGGTCGAGCGCGAAGTTATAGACATGATCGCCAACCGGTACCCGCCGGACGATGTCCTGCAGCTCGGCGATCGTCCGGCCATCGATCACTTTTTTGACCTTTGGGGCGTGAACCCCGGTCGTTCGCTTCAAAACCTCCAGCTCTTCCTCCCGCTTCGGATAGTTCACCACAACCATGAACATGAAGCGGTCGAGCTGTGCCTCGGGGAGCGGATAGGTCGCTTCCTGCTCGATCGGATTCTGCGTG
>JBBRIN010000764.1:0-1631 GCA_038221115.1 Tepidisphaerales bacterium | reverse complement strand
ATTGCCCGGGTTGCACATTTCACCAGGGCGATCCCTGGTGCGGCAGCGCCTTCGTCCCATTTGCAACCGCCTTATACCAAGACTCTCTGATCAGGACCCATGCGCCCACGTCCGCAGGCCGAGCGACATGATCCGCCACGGCTGATCGGTGAGGCGGTTCCAGGCGAAGCAGCAATGGTCGAGGATGTCGTCGTAGGATTTGAAGATGCGGTTCGACAGCCAGTTGTCGCGCATGAACTGCCAGACGTTTTCGACCGGGTTGAGTTCGGGGCACTTCGGCGGCAGCGGCATGAGGGTGATATTGGCGGGAACGACCAGCGCCCTTGAGCCGTGCCATCCCGCCTGATCGAGGAGGAGCACAGCGTGCGCGCCGGGGGCCACGGCGGCGGATATCTCGGCAAGGTGGAGCGTCATGCCCTCGGTGTTGCAACTTGGCAGCACCAGACCGGTGCCTTTGCCCTCAACTGGGCAGATCGCGCCGTAGATATAGGCCGACGTGGTGCGTTGATCTTTGGGCGCCGATGGCCGTGTTCCACGCCGTGCCCATCGCCGCGTAATGCCGTTCTTCTGGCCAACCCGGGCTTCGTCCTGCCACCAGAGCTCTACGCGCGTACCGCCTGGGAGCGTCGCTTCGATCGCTGCCAACTGGGATTGGAAGTCTTTTTAAAAACGTCGATGGCATCGGCCCCCTGCGCATGATGCCGAGGCCGCGCCGTGAGCTTCCGATAGCCCATGGCGCGCAGGTCGCGGCTCAGGGTCTGCTTGCTCACCGATACGCCATGTTCGTCGAACAACCACTGGATCAAATCAACAATCCGCCAGCGCACCACCCCATGCGAGGCTGGGATCGGGCCCTGCTAGATGAACGCGGCCAGCGCCCGATTGTGCTCGGGGCCAAGAACCGGACATCGGCCAGGTGCCTTGCCATCCAACAATCCATCGGGACCAAGGCCATTGAACCGCAAAACCCAGTCCCGAACCGTCTGCAAACCGACGCCGCCGACCCGCGCCGCTTCGTGCCGCGCGCCGCCATCGTAAATCACCGCCAGCGCCAGCAACCGCCGAACTTGGTTCGCGTGCACGCTCAAACGCGCCAGCCGCCGAAGCCCACCACCGTCAAAATCATCCCGCAGCCCAACAGCTGACGCCATCGCATACCTCCCACAGCATGCGATGTTGAATCAGATCACGCCCGGTTTGGGAATCTGGAGGCTTCTGTGAGGTCGCGCGACACAAACGTGGCAAACTGCTCAACGCGCGACCTCATTGAAGCCGGATTGAACTGAACCGCGGGTCGAGAGCGCTATGGGCGTTGTTCCGACCGCGCGGTGGGGCGTGGTGGCCGGAGATGAGACCCGCTTGGGCGATGGTGCGGGAGCGAGGGTGCAGCAGGTATTCCCGCCCGGATGCGTAGCGGTGTTGCCGAGGATCGGCCGTAGCTGCCCGGCGGTGCAGGAGCCCTGTTTCCAGCCATTAGCGCGCACTGGCCCGTGCCGATGCGCAGATCGGTCGAATGGCTCGCTGCTGAGTGGGCCCAGGCACGACCAGTCATGACGTGTCGCACCAGAACGCCGGCCGCGGTGGAGGCCGAGGGAGCAGCTGACCCCGCTCCTGCATCGGGCCGCCGCACT
>JBBRIN010000763.1:0-1633 GCA_038221115.1 Tepidisphaerales bacterium | reverse complement strand
CCGGAAGGGGAACTTTGCCGCCGCCATTCAGAGCATCGAAGCCAACCGCACGTTCTTCACTAACGCCGACCAGCAGTTTGACGCGCTCTTCACGCTCGCCGAGGCCAAGGCCGGCCTGGCGGCGGCCGACCCGGCCAAGCTGCAGGATGCAGCCATTGCCTACATGCGGGTGGTGGCCCACTTTAACGCCAAGACCGACCCCCGCGTGGTTCAGGCAGTCTACCGGACCGCAGAGATTTTAGAGAAGCTGGGCCAGCCCGCCGAGGCTGCGGGGTTGTACAACCAGATCTCGGCGGACGACCGCGACAAGACCCTCGCCGCCGAGGCGAAGAAAAAAGCCGAGCAGCTCAAAGGCGCGAAGCCGGCGACGAAGTAAGAACCGTGGTTTCGTGAATGGCGTCCGAAATGTCATCCTGAGGTACTCCGAAGGATTTAGTTTGACGACCGAGTTTTCTCCATGAACAAGTTTATTCAGCAGAACAAAAAGAAGCTGCTGGCCATCTTCACCGCGTTGCTGATGGTCGCCTTCATCGGTACGACCGGAATGGGTGGCCGAGGCGGCCGCGATCCGAACGTGACGCTGGGGAAATTCGGCGACGCCGCGATCACCAGCGGCGATGAACAGACCGCATATCATGACCTGCGGGCGTTTGGAGAGCTGTTCCAAGTCTTTGGACTGGGCCAGGTTTACCAGGAACTGATTCGCACCCCGGTGCTCTATGTCCTGCTCCAGCGCGAGGCCGAGGCTGCCGGCGTCACCCCTTCCCTGGAAGAGACCGAGAACTTCGTCCAGATGCTGAAGCTTCGGCCGGCAGCGGCGACCGAACCCGACTCAGACGAGACGCTTCGCCAGGCTGCCCGCCGATTCCTGCTCGTTCGCAACAACTACGTCCGCATCGCCGGCCGATCGAAGGTGACGATGACCGAGCTTCTGGCGCGCATCCAGTCGCGGCAGGAGCCGACGGTCAACCTCGTCGAGGTGAAAGCCGATGAGTTCATCGCGACGGTTGGCACGCCTGCGCCGCAGGAAATCCAGGCGGTTTACGACAAGTTCGCGGCGCAGTTGCCAGTATCCGGCGTCGCCGCCTCCACTCAGCCCGCCACCTTCGGCTACCTCCAGCCGACCAAGGTGAAATTACAATACCTGCATATTCCCAAGGCGAAATTGGCCGAAGTGGCCGCTGCCGACCTGACCGAGGATGAGAAATACAGCCTCGACCGGCTCGGCTACTCGTACTATGACGCGAACCCGGCGGAGTTCGAGCTTAAGCCCGAGGACGCGCCTATCGGTCCGCTCGGACCTGCCACCACGCCGACCTCCCTTCCAACGTCCAAGTCGTTCGACAGCGTCAAGGCTGACATCCGCAAACGGCTGCTGAATCGCGAAATTGAGCTCGCGCCCAAGTCGAGCCCGGCGGTGGCCGCGAAGCTTCCCGCGCTTCGCAATCAATTCGACGCCAAGCTCATCGCCCTTCGCCAGAAGGTCGCCGACCGATTGGCGGCCGACTTCAAGGCACACGAAAAGGGCGAGCCTGTCCTGCTTTCCGTCGGCTCGGCGGCGATTGCGGCCGGCCCGACGAACCCGCTCACCCAGCCGGCGGTCAAGGCGATCCCTGCCCCGCCGTTTGAATCG
>JBBRIN010000762.1:0-1633 GCA_038221115.1 Tepidisphaerales bacterium | reverse complement strand
TACCCTCGTCCTCTCCGCCATTCCCACCCAGTACATGCGCACCTCCTGGATGCGCCTCAAGCACCATCTGCCGCGCGGCATGCCGATCGTTTCCGTCGCCAAGGGGATCGAAAACGACACGCTGCTTCGCCCAACGCAGGTGATCGCCGATGTGCTGGGCCGCGATGGCGCCTCGTCGCTCGCCTGCCTCTCAGGCCCCAATGTCGCCGGCGAAATCGCCCGCTACCTGCCCGCAACCGCCGTCGCCGCCTCCAGCGACGACGCGCTGGCGCAACTCGTCCAGCAAACCTTCTCCACCCAATGGTTCCGCGTCTACACCAACCCCGACGCCATCGGCGTCGAACTCGCCGGTGCGACCAAGAACGTCATCGCCATCGCCGCCGGCATCCTCGACGGACTTGCCGCCGGCAATAACGCCAAGGCCGCCCTGGTCACGCGCGGCCTCGTCGAGATCACCCGCCTCGGCATGGCCATGGGCGCGCGCGAGGCAACCTTCCAGGGCCTTGCCGGATTGGGCGACCTGATCACCACCTGTGTAAGCCCCGAAGGTCGCAACCGTACCGTCGGCGAGCAAATCGGCAAGGGCCGCAAGCTCGCCGATATCCTCTCCCACATGGACAGCGTCGCCGAAGGCGTTCCGACCACTAAAGCCATGGTTGAACTGGCCCGCCGCCACGACGTCGAAATGCCCATCACCCAGGCCGTTCACGCCGTGCTCTTCGAGGGTAAAGACGTCATACACGCCCTAACCGATCTGATGACGCGCGATCCCAAACCCGAACGGCAATCCACCCGATTCTCCTCAACTAGCGCCCACATCAGCAGATAGCGCATCCCCGACCTTCGTTGTTATCGGACGGATGCCATGCGTTGCCCGTCGGCGGCTTAATCTTCAATCCGCGCGTCGCCGATGTATGTTGGCGTGAGCAGCAAGCAACTTGGAAGGTGGAGTTCAACTACGATGATTCGTTCAAACCGTCTTACAAAGTCTGTCGCCGCACTTGTCTTAACAGCCGTTTCTCTCGGCACCGCAACCGGCTGTGAAACAAAAGCCGGCACCGGCGCCCTCGTGGGCGGCGCGGCCGGCGCGGGCATTGGCGCCATTGTCGGCCACAACTCCCACGGCCGCACCGGCAGCGGCGCGCTCATCGGTGGCGCCGTCGGCGCACTCGGCGGCGCCCTCATCGGCAACGAGATGGACAAGTCCGACAAAAAGAAACAGGAACAGGTCGAGGATCGCTACCGCGATGGCGCCTATCGCGACGACGCACGCCCCGGTTCCCGGTCCTCCTACGCCAGCAGCCGCGTCAGCAAGGACGAAGTCATCGCCTGGACCGGCCGAGGCATGCGCGACACCGAGATCGTGGACCGCATCGACCGCAGCGGCACCGTTTTCCACCTCACCGCCGCCGATGAAAACCAGCTTCGCGATGCCAACGTCAGCGAAGACGTCATCCGAGAAATGAAGGACACCGCGAGGCATTAAAGAGGTAGCCAGTAGTCAGAAGTCAGCATGAAAACCACGATGCGGAGCCGGACACCACGCCCAGCTCCGCATCGTTTTTCTACTGACTACTGACTACTGACTACTCAGTTCTGAATGCTGACTACTTCCCCTCCCCCTTACCCCCCA
>JBBRIN010000761.1:0-1641 GCA_038221115.1 Tepidisphaerales bacterium | reverse complement strand
TGGTCTACTCGCGCGACGCCAAGATGTACCAAACCACCTGGCTCTTCGTCACCCTCAACGTCGCCTGCCTCTTCCTCTGGCTCCGCACCCGCCATCGCCTTGCCTGGTGGGCTTGGATCGCCACCGGCCTCGCCGCCGTCGGCCTCCACGTCTCTGCCTGGGCCGTCGTCGCCCTTCAACCAGTGATCCTCCTCACCTTCGACCGCCGCCCCCAATGGAAACCCTGTCTCTTTTTCATCATCGGCCTCCTCGTCATCGCCGCCGGCCCGTTCGGCTACGTGTGGAAGTTCAACAAGTGGCAAAAGAAAGTCGAAACCGATGGCTTCACCCCCGGCAGCGGCATCGGCTGGGTCGAATCATACAACCGCTACCGCAACGGCGGCCCCGACCTCGCCCTCTACACCGCCACCGCACATCTCTTCAGTTGGGAATGGCCCGACCACCACACCCAATCCGCCAACCCCGGCATCCACCCCGAGCTCATGCACGCCCTCATGATCGCCGCGGTAACCCTCCTCGCCGCCCTCGCCGCCGGCGCGATGACGTGGCCCACCTGTCATCGATCATCGTTCATCCCTCCCACGTTTAGCGGCGGCCCGGAGGGCCGGGCTCCTCTCAATCAGCCCAAAGCCATAACCCCCGTAGATACGTCCCCGCTCCCCCCCTGGCGCGCCCTCCTCTACCTCTCCCTCTGGATCACCGTCCCCGCCTACGCCATCTATTGCTCCTCCATCCGCGAGTTCGCGGGTCCCCTCGACTGGGCCCTCCGCGTCGGCGACCTCTTCAACCACCACTGGCTTCTCCTGCTTGGCCTCATCCTTTTGCTCTCCCTCACCGCCCATCTCTACCCGTTCTTCCCCCGCTACCTCGCCATCACACTCCCCGTCGCCGCCATCCTCCTCCTTTTCACCACCGTCCTGCGCGTCCTCCCCTCCCACGCTTGGAGCCCCCGCCACTGGCACGACGCGTACTGGCCCATCCTCACCGAGTGGTGGGGGGGTATAGCCAATGCACAGATTCTCACCGCCCTCCTCGTCACCCTCCCCGCCCTCGCCTGGTCCGCCGCGGGCTCTACTCTCCGCGAGCGAGCTCGCAGCGCCGCCCCCGTTATTCTCGTCGCCGCCACTCTCCTCACCGCCTGCTACGGCGTCTATCGCTACCAGACCTGGCACATTGAACAACTCGTCCGCAAAAACATCGCCGAACACAATGCGAGCCGGTGGGACCTCTTCCCGATCCTCAAAGACCACGGCATCCCCACCCACGACATCGCCCGCAAATACATCACCGATCAATTCCCCCACGCGTCCCTGACCACCACCGAGCGACGCACCGACGCCCTCATCGCCGCCAAAGCCCTCCGCTGGGACACCGCCCGCGCCGCCGCCGCGGCCGATCCCAAGCTCACCCCCGACCAGCTCAACCGCGCCGCCGCCGAACGCGTGTTCGCCGAGCGCGCCGTCTGGGCCGGTTGGGTCTCCGCCTGGATGCCCCGCTATCTGGGCATGTGCTGGCCCGCCGTTGCCATCGCCGCCTGCGCCCTCCTCCTCCGCGTTACCACCCGCCCGCTCCGCTATGCCGCGATCGCGCTTCTGCTCATCGTCAACGTCGCCCAATACACCCCCCCCGTCGTCGCCGATT
>JBBRIN010000760.1:0-1651 GCA_038221115.1 Tepidisphaerales bacterium | reverse complement strand
ATTGGCCGCGGGTATCTCGCATTCATCTTTCCACAGCGCATCAGTGTCGCTCGCCATGACGCCCTCCTCGTCAGCCTCGATCGCCCAGCAGACAACCGCCCTCGTGTCCGCCGAGATGACCGTCCCCTCAAAGTCGGCGATGCAATCATTGCCGTCGTTCAGGCGGATGCCGATCGAGAGGCGTGATCCCCATGCTCGATCCAGTGCTGGCCGATCCGACTACGCCAGTCACTCTCACACCGGTGCCTAGATGCGCGATCACGATCCGGTAAAGCACGCGCGTTACAGGCAGCTTGCGCTGATCAACTCGAGAATGATGTGTGACATCTGAGTTTCAAGGCGTGAGTCGACTGCATGTTCCCGCGGTCAAGCACTACCCGTTGGCCGGGCAGGAAGGCCTTGAGTGCGTACAGCTGTATCTGATCCTCGACCAGCTTGAAGAGGTCCAGCAGGTTCCGGCTGCCCGTCGCGTTCTGCGTGGCCAATCGCTCGATCGACTCACGGCTGACGAGAAAGACGCAAATGGCGGGCCCTTCGGTGATCGAGAATTCCACGCCTTCGTCATCAAAGAGGAGGCGTGGTGGGCTTTCGACATCTAGTGTGGGCATCTTTTCCTCCGTCATGGAGCGCGTTCGTCTTGCACGGCGAACTCGCGCGTCTCTTTCACGCGGTTGATAACCATGCGCCTTGAAGCCGTCGATGGCAACAGCAAGTCGCTGGATGATTCAATCATATTGGTGCGATTCCTTGCCGGTTTTCGTAGCGTCCAGGCCCGTAACATCGGTTAGCGCGTTGTGCCCCAGGAGGTACCGATCGCATCGCATAACGTTTTCACCTTCGTCAATCCGGCCGCTCAATGCCGGCGTGCCATGGCGGAGACAGCATCGATTCAATGCTTATGGGATTGAAGTTAATTCTCATAGCGGACCGGACATCGGCCAGTGACGCCACGCTGATTGCGGCGCCGAGTTGAACAAGGGCCATTGACGGCCAGCGTGATGGCGAACGGTAGGATGACCACGAACCCCGCCTGCCCGAAGCCCAGCCACCCCACCGCGAGGCCCAGAAAGATGTACAGAGCCAGCAGGTTCAGCGAAGCGGCCGGCGCGCAGCGGGGCTTCGGATGCTTCGGCTGCGGCCGTCGCGTCGATGGCACTGCGCTGGGCGAGCTCGGCGCCGATCGCGACGAGTAGCGGGAAGATGTTTGTGGTCCTGATCTCTTCGTTCGACAAAAGGGTGACGGCCGCGTTCTGCCTGCCCATCGAGAGACACGGCACCATCAGCACGGCGAACAGCTCAAGCCCGTCGGCCGCAGCCCCCTGGGTATCGACGAGACCGATCGACAGGAGCAGCACCGCTTCAACCAGCGGTGGCAAGGCGTATTCACTATGCAACTTGCGCCGCCGTGCAAAGCCCAACAGGCCAGTTGCAACCACGATTCCGGTCACGGAACAAGAACAGACCGAGGCGCAGCCGGCAGCCAAGCCACCGACGTGATCGCTCCAGGCGCCGCCGACTGTCGAGGCAGGGCCTGTCGCGTGTTGCGCGTACGCCAGCATCTCGGCAATTCCCGACGCATGGACGGTGCCTGCGACGAAGCACGGGATGAAGCCCAGTTGCTGGTTCGCCTCCGGCGAACGCGCTTGCCCCA
>JBBRIN010000759.1:0-1693 GCA_038221115.1 Tepidisphaerales bacterium | reverse complement strand
GGCGGCGAAGGCATGACCGTCGAAGCCGACGAAACCCTGATCGGCGGCAAGGAGAAGAACAAGCACGTCTCCAAGCGCAACCCGAAGAACATCGGCGCGGTTGGCAAGCAGGTTGCCTTCACCTTGGTCGAGCGTGGAGGTCGCGCCCGCTCCTTCCATGTCGCCAACGTGACGGGGAAGACCCTGCGCCCGATCATGGTCAAGCACGTCGACCGCAAGACCGCCCTGATGACCGACGACGCGGGCCAGTATCGCCCCATCGGCAAAGAGTTCGCCAGCCACGAGACCGTCAATCACGGGATCGAGGAATACGTTCGTGGCGACGCGCACTCAAACACGGTCGAGGGCTTCTTCTCGATCCTCAAGCGCGGCGTGATCGGCACCTACCATCACGTCAGCGAAGCCCACCTGCACCGCTATCTCGCTGAGTTCGATTTTCGCTATTCGAACCGCATGGCGCTTGGGATCGACGACACCGCCCGCACGAACGAGGCCCTTGACGTGACCCCCGTTTCTCATCCAGCCATAACGAGAGTCCTGTGTTGATCTGAGCCTGGGTTTAGGTGGGTGGCAAGAGGCGTCCGCGCGGAGCCCCCAGGCTGCGCAGCGCGGCCGCCGGCGTCTCCGCAGATGGCGCGGGCGTAGTGCCTGGGCGTCATCCATCCGAGCTTGGAGTGGGGCCGCACCTCGTTGTAGTCGCGCCGCCAGTCCTCCAGCACGGCGCGGGCATGGGGCAGCGAGCGGAAGAGCGTCTCGTTGAGCAGCTCGTCTCGCAGCCGGCCGTTGAAGCTCTCGTTAAAGCCGTTCTGCTGGGGCTTGCCGGGCGCGATGTAATGCCAGTCCACGCCGGTCTCGTCGGCCCAGCTCAAGATGGCGTTGGAGGTGTATTCCGTCCCATTGTCGCTGACGATCATGCCCGGGCGACCGCGCTGGCCGATGATGGCGTCCAGCTCGCGCGCAACGCGGCGCCCCGACAGCGAGGTGTCAGCGACCAGGGCCAGGCACTCGCGGGTACAGTTGTCGATCACCGTCAGGATGCGGAAGCGCCGCCCGTCGGTCATCTGGTCGGACACAAAGTCCAGGCTCCAGCGCTGGTTGGCCGCCAGCGGAATCTCGATCGGCCGGCGCGTGCCCATCGCCCGCTTGCGGCCGCCGCGGCGGCGCACGGTCAGCCGCTCCTCGCGGTAGATCCGCTGGACCCGCTTCTTGTTCACCAGCTGGCCCTCGCGCCGCAGCAGCACATGCAGCCGCCGGTAGCCGAAGCGCCGACGCTCCTGGGCCAGCGCCCTCAGCCGCTCGCGCAAGGCTGCGTCATCCGGGCGCGTGGCCTGGTAGCGGACACTGGTCCGGTCGGTCTCGATCACCCTGCACGCCCGACGCTGGCTCATCTCGTAGGTCGCCTGCAGATACTCCGCAGCCTCCCGATGCGCGGCGGGCGTCACCATTTTTTTCCAAGCAGGTCTTTCAACGCGACGTTGTCCAGCATCGCGTCGGCCAGCAGCCGCTTGAGCTTGGCGTTCTCGTCCTCGAGCGCCCGCAAGCGCCGGGCCTCCGACACGTCCATACCGCCAAACTTGGCCTTCCACTTGTAGAATGTCGGCGAGCTCAAACCGTGCTTGCGGCACAAGTCCGCCACCGGAACACCGGTCTGCTGCTCGCGCAAGATCGCGATGATCTGCTCTTCCGTGAACCT
>JBBRIN010000758.1:0-1694 GCA_038221115.1 Tepidisphaerales bacterium | reverse complement strand
GCCATGGCCAGCGCCTGCGGGGTGTCGAGAACGCGCATCACGTTCAGCAGGTAGGGGCCCTGGCGATGGGATGAGGGCAATTCAGCAAGGTCGAGGCGGGCGATCGGCTCGTAGAGCGACGCATAGAGGGCGACGCCGGCCATTTGGCCGCGGGCGGCGAGGCGATAGTCGGCGCCAGGCACGCCGACGATCTCGCGGGTAGCGGCGAGGGCGCGGCGAACGTCCCAGACGCGCATGCCGTCGAGGGTTTGGCCAAGCAGCTCGAAGCGGCGGAGGATGTGATTGTTCTTCTTCTCATCGCCCGTCCACGCGGTGAGGCCGATGCCG
Source organism: Tepidisphaerales bacterium (assembly GCA_038221115.1). Classification (GTDB taxonomy): domain Bacteria; phylum Planctomycetota; class Phycisphaerae; order Tepidisphaerales; family Tepidisphaeraceae; genus JANXVV01. The sequence goes on along the minus strand of JBBRIN010000758.1, from coordinate 1,367 downwards.
CGGGGGACGACCCAGACGATGGTGCCGCCGTCGGGCGTGATTAGCTCGTCGCGGATCATGGCCAAGCTGCCGTTGCGTGCCGGCGGTATGGGATTGGCGGCAAGTTCGGTGGAGAAGGCCCGTTCATAGGCGTCGCCGCCGTCGCGGATGACAGCCAGCCAGAGGGGCCAGAGTTGCTCGTCCATCACGCGGAGCTTGATGCTCTTCGTCGTGGCGCCGACGGCTGGCGCGGCGACGTAGAGGCGGAGCACGACGCCGGGTTCGCTGCCGTACTCGTACGCCGTCATCCGCATGGCTCGCCAATCGGCGGTGAAGAGTTTCTTGAGGTTGAGCGGCGAGAGATTGGCGGGCCAGCCACGGAAGACCTGGTCCTTCAGTTCGTTCATCCACGCATCGCGCTGGCCCTCCCAGTTGTCAAACGATGTGGGGAGCGTGGCGGTGGGCACAAACAGATCATGCGCCTTCGTGTTGATCTGATCGGCGTGCAGCTCCTTCGGTCGAAAGACTTTCAACTGCTCCGGCTCGAATACCTTGTCCGCGGTCGCATCCTTCAAGGGGCCGGTATCGTTCTTTAGGAACCGATTGAACCACCGAAACGCCGGGACCTGCAGGTCCTGCGTGTCCTTGTGGGGGCCTTCGGTGATCAGCAGGCCGAGCTTGTCGGCGGCGTTGTAGAGGCGGTAGATGTCGCGGACCTTGGCGTGGACGCGGGTGACGCCGTCGAGGGGGAAGATGGTGTCCTTGTCGCTGTTGGAGATGAGCATCGGGCGCGGGGCGATCAGGGCGGCGACCATCGGGAAATCCCAACGATAGGTGTTCACCATGAACATGCAATCGCAGTGGCCCTCGATGCAGTTGTCGACGATGTGGTTTTGAAGGTCGGTGATGCCGGCGACGGGGACGGCGACCTTGATGCGCTCGTCGAGCGCGGCGGTGTACCAGGTGTAGGCGCCGCCGCCGGATCGGCCGGTCATGCCGATGCGGTCGGGGTCGACCTCGGGGCGGGATTGGAGGTAGTCGATGCAGCGGATGCCGTTCCAGGCCTCGACGCCGGCGGGGGTGTAGCCGCGGGAGAGCCACCACCACATCTTTTCGCGATACAGGCCGTGGTGGATGCCTTCGATCTCACCGAGCTGGAGGGAATCGATGATGAGGCAGACGTAGCCGTTGCGGGCGAACCATTCACCGTGGTGTTGATAGAAGGTTTTGTTGCCGTAGGAGACACCGTCCTTCTTGACGAGGGCGTGGCCGCAGACGTAGAGGATGGCGGGGGCTTTGGCGGTGAGGTTTTTGGGGATGTAGAGGTCGCCGGTGACGTAGAGGCCGGGGCGGGATTGGAGCTGGAGCTTCTCGACGGTGTAGGTGGG
>JBBRIN010000757.1:0-1697 GCA_038221115.1 Tepidisphaerales bacterium | reverse complement strand
TCGGCTTCGTGCCAGAGCCAGACGAGGAATTCATTGCCGAGGAAATCCTTGGGCTCGGGGCCTTTGGCGATCCAGGGATAGTCGGGATGTTGGGATTCGCCGTCGGGGCCGAAGGCGAAACGGGTGGGGCGCATGTCTTCGTACTCGCGGCGTTTCTTGGTTTCTTCGAGCAGGCGGAGGGCGAGGGAGCCGGATGAGAGGGGTTGGAGCTCGAGGCCAAAGGTGCGCTCGAAGATTTCCATGAATTTTTCGAGCGAGGAGCCGGAGGCGGTGCAGTAGATGCTTCGTTCCTGAATGTCCCAGAGGATCGGCAGGAGCTTGCTGCGGCGGTGCTTACCGGAGCGCATTTCGTCGTCAAGCTTTTCCTTGATGACGTCCTTTACGGCTTTTTTCTGGGCCTTGCTGATGAAGCCGGAGGGGTTGGTTTTGGCGACGGCTTCCTCTTCCATGATCTCGTAGGCTTTTTTAAGCGTGCCGGGGACGCGATTGGTGTCGATGCGCAGGGCGAAGGTGAGGCAGTCGTTGAAGACGTTGTGTTCGAAGGTGAATTGGGCGTCGAAGATGTGGCGGCCACCGGACCAGCCGTACTCGGTTTCGTCGGGGAGACCGAGCTCGGAGGGGTTGAGGGCGTGGGCGGCGAGCTGGTCCAGCAGGTCCTGCTCGATGAGCTTGGGCATGTCTTTGGACTTGCCAAGGACGGCGAAGCGGCGAAACGACACCGAACCGGAAGCAAAACCCATGCGATTGACTCCAAGGGGAAGCGGCGAATGGAAGGAATGAAACGGGGCGGGATCGTAGCACGAGACGCTTAAAATCCAACGCGGCTGTTGCACCATCGACAGGTCTTGCGCATGTTATCCACACGGCGGTGGATGAACTGGTGTTTATGGGTCGCACGCCGGGAATTTGACGAATAGAAGTGCCCTTATTGAAAGCGAGAGCTTGATGCCGCGGATCACAGTTCGACGAATTGCGGTGGGTGTGTCGTGTGGGTTACTGAGCGCATCGATGGCATTGCTGTCGGGGCCGGCGCGGGGGGATGAGGGGACGACGTTGGATACGTCGGCGCAACGGCGGGCGGCGACGAGGATTGCGCCGACGCAGCCGGCCGCGCCGACGACCAAATCGACGGCGGTGACGGGAGGACCTTCGAGCAAGGCGACGGCGGGCGACCCGTTTGAGCCGGCGAGCCCGCAGAACGTGGTGGCGGTGACGGCGAAAATCTTTCCGGCGGTGGTGCGAATCGACGTGGCGGCGGAGACGTTTTCCGCGGGCAAGCGCGATTTGCGGCGGGGGATTGGATCGGGGGTGATCATCGACGACGACGGGCACATCTTGACGAACTATCACGTGGCGGGTCGGGCGGCGGAGATTTACGTGACGCTGGCGAACAAGGAGCGCGTGCCGGCGCGGCTGATCGGGGATGACCACTGGACGGACCTGGCGATCATTCAATTGGACATGGAGGTGGTGAAGCGGAAGAACATCAGCTTTCACAACGCGACGCTCGGGGAAAGCAAGGACCTGGTGCCGGGGCAGCCGGTGATGGCGGTGGGGACGCCGTTCGGGCTGGCGCGGACGATGACGCTGGGCGTGGTGTCGAACAACGAGCGGACGTTTTATCCGGACGAGATGAAGATCGATGGGTATGAGACGGGGGAGTTTGCGAATTGGATCCAGATGGACACGCCGATCAA
>JBBRIN010000756.1:0-1698 GCA_038221115.1 Tepidisphaerales bacterium | reverse complement strand
GGAATATGCCGGCCGGCAGCAGCGCGGCGTGGAAAATGTCCTGCGTGTTGATGACGCGGTCCATGCGGCCGGTGGCGGTGACCGCGGAGGTGTGGGCGGACAGCATCGCGTCGCTCAACAGGATCAGCACCAGAGACGGCGGCACCAGAACGCCCAGCGTGCTGGCAACGGCGATGATGGCATCGCGGATCGGCGGCGCGACGCCTTGTGCGGTGAGCCGCGGCGCCACCACGCGCGTGAGGCCAAGCACGCTGGCGCCGACTGAGCCGTTCATCGGTCCGAGCAGCGCGCCGAGCAGCATGCCGGACACCAGCGGCGCCGATGCCCGCTTCGGCAGAATGGCGTTGCTGGTGCGATAGAGCGCATCGGCCACCGGCAGGCGGCCGAGCAGCAGTCCCATGGTGACGTAGAGCGGCAAGGCCTGCAGCAGATCGTTTTCGAACAGATTGATCAGTCGGCCGGGCAGGGCCCACAGCAGCGAGAACGGTATCGTGCCGCTGAGCAAACCGAGGATCGCGCCGAGCGAGGCCGCGCCTATCAGGATGAAGGCGGCGGGCAGCCCGGTGCTGATGATGCCGAGGGCGACCAGGATCAACAGGGCAAATCCGCTCCACTCCATCAGACGTCATCCGGCGGAAACGGACGGAAGATGTCGACCAGCGCCTGCGCGATGACCATGACGGCCATGATCCACAGCGCCGTCTTGATGATGAAATAGCCGAAATTATTGGTGTCCGGGAACGCTTCCAGCCCGAGCACCGACGACACCACGAAGATCTTGCCGGCGAACAAGACAAACAGCGCCCAAGGCAGCAGGCACAATGCAGCGCCGCATTGCCTGAGCCGATGGCGGGTGCGCGCGCTATAGCGTTGCGCCAGCGTGTCGGCGGCCAGATGCGTTCCCGCCCGCGTCGCTGCCGATATGCTGAAAGCCACGAATAGCGCGAATATTACCTGGCCGAGATCGTTGGCCTCGCGTGAATAGCTGCGCATCAGGTCGCGCAGCGGCCATTGCAGGAACAGCAGCACGATCAGCGGCAGCGCCAGCCATTGGGCGGCGGCGGTCAGAAGGCCGATCAGCCGGTCGAGGCGTTGCAGGAAGGTCATGGCGCCAGAAAATCCAGCAAAAACGAGGCCAGGAATCGGAACGCCAGCGGAGTTGAACAGATTTTGGCATTTTGCGCGCCAGCAATCTTATTACTGCCCGCGCTTGGCGGTGGTGGCGAAGCGGCGGGCTTCCTCGGCGGCGCGGAACAGGGCCTTGGCCTTGTTGACGCATTCCTGCTGCTCGGCCTCGGGGTTGCTGTCGGCGACGATGCCGGCCCCGGCCTGCACATACATCACGCCGTCTTTGATGAGCGCGGTGCGCAACACGATGCAGGTATCCATCTCGCCGGCGGCGGAGAAATAGCCGACGCAGCCGGCGTAGAGCCCGCGCTTGTCCTTCTCCAGTTCGTCGATGATCTGCATGGCGCGCACCTTCGGCGCGCCGGACACCGTGCCGGCAGGAAATCCGGCCGCCAGCGCGTCGAGCGCATCGCACTTGTCGTCGAGCTTGCCCTCGACGTTGGAGACGATGTGCATGACATGGCTGTAGCGCTCGATGAAGAACTGATCGGTCACCGTGACGCTGCCGATCTCGGCGACGCGGCCGACGTCGTTCCTGCCGAGATCGAGCAGCATGAGATGCTCGGCGCG
>JBBRIN010000755.1:0-1703 GCA_038221115.1 Tepidisphaerales bacterium | reverse complement strand
CCCGGGTCCATCGCCTCGTAAACATCGGTAAACAACAGACACGAGGCCGCCCCGCCCGGAAAGCGTCCCGGAACACCGTGTGCCGCGTACCAATCGCGCACGGATGCGCAGATCACGTCCGCCACCTTCAGTTCCTCGCCTTTGCGCATCGTCCGAAGAATAAATGGATCGCTCATGGCCCGCTATTGCACCACAAATCGCGCAAGAGAAAAGCCCGCGGACGGCGATCCGCGGGCTTCTCCCAGATTTCATCGTTTTGCAACGGCTCAAGCCAGCTTGGTCTTCCCCGGCACGGCGATCGGCGGCACCGGAATCGGCCCGAACTCCAGCTTCTCCGGGGCCAAGCTCTCCGTCGATGCAATCGCCTTGTCCCACAGGATTGTCTTGCCCGTGTACGCCGACATGCGGCCCATGATCGCCATCGCGGTCGACTTCACCATGTAGTCGCCGTTATTGATCGGCTCGTTGGTGCGGATCGACTTGAACAGGGCAATATGCTCCAGGTCGTACATGTTCAGGCCCGGCTTGCGCCGCCAGGCGTTCTTCCCGGTGATCTGGTGCTGCATCACATTGGCGACGCCATCCGTTCCGTAGACCCAATCGCTCACGTCGGTGTCGCAATTCACCCATTGCCGCGCCTGACAGAACGCGCGCACGCCGTTCTTCCATTCGTAGACTGTGTTGAAGTGATCGTAGATGTTGCCGTACTCCGGCTGCGTGCGCACCGTGCGGCCGCCGTTCGCCGTCACCTTCAATGGCGGCTCATCCCCCATGATCCACATCACCTTATCCAGGCTGTGAATGTGCTGCTCGACGATCATGTCGCCGCTCAGCCAGGTGAAGTACAGCCAGTTCCGCAGCTGCCATTCCATATCGCTCCACCCCTCTTTGCGGGCGTTGGACCACAGCCCGCCGGTGAGATAGTTCGACTGAACCGAAATGATTTGGCCGACCTCGCCGCCATGGATGCGCTTCATCGTGTCGATCTTGGCGTCGTCGTAGCGATAGCAGAGGCCGGACACCAACGACACGTTCTTCTCCTTCGCTCGCTTCGAGATTTCCATCACCTTGTGCAGCGAGGGCATGTCCGTCGCCACCGGCTTCTCACAAAAACAATGCTTGCCCGCGTCGATCACCGCCCCCAGATGCATCGGCCTGAAGAAAGGCGGCGTCGCCAGCAGCACCACGTCGCAGTTCTGGATCACTCCCTTGTATCCGTCCCACCCCGTGAACTGCCGCGCCGCAGGAACGTCAACGCGCGCGCCGGCATCGCTCTGCTTGAGATTGCTCAGGCTCGAGTCGAGCTTGTCTTTGAACATGTCCGCCAGCGCGACGAGCCGGGTATTCGGGTCCGCATGCAGTGCCTGGAGCGCCGCGCCGCTGCCGCGCCCGCCGCAGCCGACCAGCCCGATCTTCAACGTGTTGTCCTCCGCCGCGTGCACGCTCAACGGGATCGCACCCGCCGCGAGAACCGCCGCCCCCGCGACGGCGGCCGAGGTCTTCACAAAATCACGGCGGCTTGGCGCCACGGAAGTCGACTGGGCCGACGCATTATTTGTAGCTTGGGGCATCACTGAATCTCCGCGATTGGATGGGGTGTGAGGACGGTAACACCGGTCGCCGGGAAAGCCCGTCGACCGCTTCATTACTGTAAAACCGCCCCCTCCGTTGTGCCCCCATTCTAAGCCCGGTACTTCCCATTG
>JBBRIN010000754.1:0-1703 GCA_038221115.1 Tepidisphaerales bacterium | reverse complement strand
CAAGGTGATGCCGTTGCCGGAGCGCATGCGAAAGGCCCAGGGCTGCACGTCGTTACCGTTGGCGTCGCGCGGGTAAATGCTGAGCCATGCGACCGATCCGTTGTAGGCGTCGAGGGAAGCGAGGGCGCCGAGGTTCGTCAGCACGTAGAGGCGTCCGCTGGCGTATGCAAGGTGAGACAGGGCGTTGTTGTTTTGCGACTGGCTTCCGCCGGATGCGATGAAGGGGGTGTTGGCGCTGGCGACGAGCGATGCCCAGCGGAAGTATCCGGTGGCGAGATCGAAGCAGACGACGTAGCAGTTTTCAAACTGGACGTCCTTGCCGCCGCGCGCCAGCACATACGCGTTGTCGCCGACCACGAGTGCGGAGCCGCTGAGATCGAGGGCTCGGAGGCGGTCCTTCTCGTCATCCTTGACGGCGGGGCCCTTGAGGTCGGCCATCGACGCGGTCCACTGCATTTTGCCTGAATCGCGCGCGAGGCAAACGAGTCGCGTGCCGGTATCGGGTCCGCCGACGGCGCCGCCTTCGAACCCTTGAATGAACATCGCCAGCCGGTTCGACTGGCCCATGATCGCCAGCACGGAGTTTTCGGTGAGGGTGATGGTGAGCTGCTGGTTGCGGGCGGCGGTGCCGGGGTTTTTCAGGGGGAAAACACCGCGCCACTCATTGCCGCTGTAGGTATTCGCCCATTCGGTCAGCGGCAACTCGCTATCGAGATTGACCGCCCATACGTGCGCGCCGTCCTGGAAGTACAGGGCGCCGCCGTCGACGACGGGCATGATGCCGAGCGTCAAGCCGTCATCCTCTTCCTTCTGGGCGTTGATGCGGTCCTGGGCGGCGTTGGGGCCTCGGAATGGGCGCTTGGGCAGGTCGATGCCGAAGACGCGCGATCCCATTTTGCCGGTGGCGGATGAAATGTGAGACCGGTCGGGGGAGCCGCCGAACATGGGCCAGGAATCGGGCGAGCTGGCCTGGGTGAGCGTCGGCGGCGTCTTCATCAGCGCGTCGAGCGTCTGCGCCAGCGAGGCGTCCCTGCCAAAGATCGTTCCCGTGGCGTCGGCAAATTTCAGCTTCAGCTCATCGGCGCGCTGGGTGGCGGCCTTGGTGTCGCCGCACAAGTGGTGCGCGAGCGCGGTGCGGAAGACGACGCGCGGGCGCTCGACGATGAGATGATCGGGGGGGTACCAATCGAGCAGCAGTTCGCCGACGCGTGCCGCGGCGTCGAACTCACCGGCTTCCATGTGCAGGTCGATCAGGCGCATGCCGGCCTGCTTGCCGGACTCGGTGATGAAGTACGATTCGAGCAGCCCGTTGAGCGTGTTGTAATCATCCGCCTTGGCTCCGTCGAGCATTGCGGCGGCGGTGGCCTCGTAGCGTGCCCGGTAGGCGTTGATCCCCTCCGCCGGCCACTTTGCCAGGGCCTCGCGCACCTGGAACACGATGCCACGGTAGCGGTTGATGACGTGGCGGTCGTCTTCTTTCCAGGCGACGACGCGGCGGCGATATTTTTCGAGCACCTCCTGGTACCACCCGGCAGCCTTGGCCCACTCCTTTTGGCGTTCCATCCCCCGCGCGGTTTCGATGTCCTTTCGCGCCTCGGGTGAATCGTTCACGGTCACGTTTTGCAGCGATTCGCGCGCGTCGGGGGAGAGATCGGCCGGTTGGATGTCGACAGGCTGCCCCCATGCCGGCAGCGCAGAGATCA
>JBBRIN010000753.1:0-1708 GCA_038221115.1 Tepidisphaerales bacterium | reverse complement strand
GTGGGGGTCGGGGATTTTTTTGAGGTGGTGGAGGTGATGGTGAACGGTGCCGGGGACGGAGGCGGGGAGCCAGCGGGTGAGGGTGCGGGCGGATTTGGGGGCGGGGGCACGTGGGGGGTGGGGGAGACGGAAGTGCCAGGGGCCGTTGAGGGGGAGAGTGGGCATGGGGGGCTTGCTGGAGTTCGAATTATTTAGCCGGTTGTCTGAACGTGAGTCTACAACGCGGAGCGAAGGATATTCGAGAGGGCGTCGTCTGCAAGGACGACGGGATTGTAGCGCATGCTGCTGGATTTTTTGGCGAGAGAGACCATGGAGGGGATGTGTTCTTCGCGGAGGCCGAATTGGGAGAGGGGTGGGATGGCGAGGTCGCGGACGAGATCCGTGACATAGGCGATGAGTTTTTCGGCGGGGTGTGGGGGGTAACCATGTACTGGCAGCGGTTCGGACCTCTCCGGAAGTCGCAATGCCGAGGCATAAACGCCAAGCGCCTCGTACTTCATGAACGTGGGGTGTTCAGGCGACTCCGCGCAAAGCGCTGCTGCGTTGGCCGCGATCACGCCAGGGAGGAGTCGCGCGCACACCACACCGTGCGGGATGGGGAAGTTGGCGCCGATCGGGGCGGCGAAGCCATGAACGGCCCCCAGGCCGGCGTTGGACAACGCGATCCCGCTGCAAAGAGCTCCGAGGGCCATGCCTTCGCGTGCATCGACGTCCGAACCGTTGGCATAGGCCCTTCGAATCGTTTTAATAACCGACAATGCGCCGTGCTCGGCAATGGGCTCCGTCAATTCGTTCGCGCCGATTGAGGTAAACGATTCAATGCATTGGCAGAGCGCATCCATTCCAGAGGCCGCGGTCACATCAGCCGGCGCGTTAATACCCAGTTCAGGACCGATGAGCGCCGCCCGAGCCAGCAAATGCTCGCTGCGAATACTTGCCTTGAACTTATCTTCAGGCGAACCGATGACGGCGTTCCTGGTGACTTCGGCGCCGGTGCCGGCGGTGGTGGGGATGGCGATCCAGGGCGCGGCGGGTGTGGTGATTTTGCGGCCCTGGCCGGTGACCTCCATGTAGTCGAGGGCTGCGCCGCCGTTGGTGAGGAGGCCGGCGGTGGCTTTGGCGGCGTCGATGGCACTGCCGCCGCCGACGGCGATGAGGAAATCGCACTGGTGGGCGCGGGCGATGGCGAGGGCGGCATCAATGTCGGTGGTGGTGGGCTCGCCGCGCTGGCGGTGGAAGGTGACGGGGATATTGGCGGCGCGGAGGGAATCGGCGGCGCGGTCAACCGGTCCGGAGCGGCCGGGGTCGTCGCCGTTGTGGATCATCAGGGCGCGAGAGCCGAGGGGGCGGGCGAGGTCGCCGAGTTGGGTGATCTTGCCGCGGCCGAAGACGATCTTGGGGACGGAGGTGAATTCGAAGGATGTCATTGCGGGGACCGCAGACATGGATTGCAAACCCATGCCACGTTAGAGGACGCCGTCGCCGAAGAAGAGAGCGTGATTCTTCGTGCTCGTGCGCGGCTGCGTCAGCCAATCGGCCACGGCGTTTTTCCCGCGAAGGTAGTGGTCGGTCTGCTGGTGCTTGGCGAAGTCGTCCTTGGTGAGGTACGCCTCGTAGAGTTGGAAGCGGGTGGGGTCGTCTTCGCCCTGGAGGACGTCGAACCGCAAATTGCCGGGCTCCAGACGCGTATTGCGCGCGTTGTCCAGGA
>JBBRIN010000752.1:0-1717 GCA_038221115.1 Tepidisphaerales bacterium | reverse complement strand
GGCTGGTTTCAGATGCGCCTGGCGACCGCGATCAACGACCTCGTGGGTCGTGGCGATGCCGGCGTGCCCTCTTGGAGCGTAGACGAGCTGGCTCGTGAGCTGGGGATCGCAGTCAAAGGAATGGGAGCCTATGCTTCCAGCGCCGAAGCGACCTCCTCGACTTGGGTCAAGTTTTTCACGGGCGGAGATCGCCCGGCGGACGGCTCTGGCGTCAAGGCTTATGTGATCGCCAAGCTCAAGGCGCAGGTTTGCGATCCTGCCCTGGATCTCGAAGCGACGACCAAGGGATCGCCCGCGGCGCAAACCAAGACCGCGGAAAATCTCAAGGCATTGCGCGCCAAGGTCGTCGAGCTGATCGTCGCGCAAAAGACGATCACGGCGGAAGAGATCAGCTGCAACTAAGAGTCGATATTGAAGGTCGGGTAGGGGCGGCTGCGGATGCCCTTACCTGACCTCGATTCCGTGGCGGGCTAGGCATTCCGGCCGCACAATGACATTGTCGATCAGGCGTGTAGTGCCCAGGTGCGCGGCGACCGCGATCAAGTAAGGCTCGGAGGCCTCGAGAAATCCGGGTGGCGCAAGATCAGGAAGTCTGCGGCAAGCCAGGTACTGAATTTTGAAGCCGACTTGCTCGAGCGTGCCGCGCGATGCCTGCAGCGCTTCTTCGAGGGCGCTTCCTTGAAGCACGCGGGAGGCGACTTGCTGAAGGGCCGCGTAGAGCAGGGGGGCCGTCTTGCGTTCGTCCGCGGACAGATAGCGATTGCGTGAGCTCAGGGCCAGGCCGTCGGGCTCGCGCACGGTGGGGATGCCCACGACCGCGATGTCTAAGGACAAGTCTCGGGCCATTTTATGAAGGACGAAAAACTGCTGCGCGTCCTTGAGCCCGAAGTAAGCCGCGTGGGGCGCGACCTGATTAAAAAGTTTGAGCACGATGGTCGTCACGCCCCGAAAATGTCCGGGGCGGAATTCGCCGCAAAGAGGGCCGGTGAGCGCGGTTTCTTCGACATAAGTCGAGTAGCCGGGGGGATAGATCTGCTCGGGCGTCGGGTAGTAAACTGCGTCGACGCCTTGTTGGCGCGCCAGCTCAAGATCCGCCTCAAAGGTGCGCGGGTATTTGGAGAGGTCCTCGTTGGGCCCGAACTGCGTGGGATTGACAAAGATGGAGAGCACGAGCCGGTCGCAGTCCGCCCGCATCCGCTTGAGCAGGTCGGCATGTCCGGCATGGAGCGCGCCCATGGTGGGCACGAAGCCGACGCGGCCCGCGAGGGGCTTGCGCCAGCGGCGCATTTCGTCGGGAGAGCTGAGGACTTCCGGAAGCAGGCTCATAGCAGGGGCGTGTCGCTCGAATGAGTGGCGGGCTGGTGGACGCCGCTTTTGGCGCGAGTCGTGGTGGCCTGGGTTTTTCCCTGGATCAGCTCGACGAGGAGGGTGGCGAGTTCGGACTTGGGTTGGCTCGCGAGCTCGCCGGTCCCGTTTTCGTCAATCCACCAGCCGCCGTTGACGCGGCTTTCGAAACCCTGGTTGGCCAAAGAAACGTCGTTGGCAAACAGCGCATCGCAGTTCTTGCGGCGCCGTTTCTGGGCGCCTTCGGCGAGCGCATCGCGCGTCTCGGCGGCGAAGCCCAGCACGAACTGGCCTTTGCGTTTACCGGCGGCGAGCGTGCCGAGGACATCGGGGCTCCGTTCAAACTCGATGCGGGGCGCGCCGTCTTCTTTTT
>JBBRIN010000751.1:0-1731 GCA_038221115.1 Tepidisphaerales bacterium | reverse complement strand
GACACAGCGGGGCCGGGCCTGCGCATTCTTACGGACGAAACATGGCGTCTTCGGAGTCGGAACAGCGATCGGTAGGCGTGACCCTGTTGGGCTGCGGCATCGTCGGCGCGGGCGTCGTGCGCATCCTCACCGAGCAGCGCGAGATGCTTCGCCAGCGCACGGGGCTCACCTTCGAGCTGCGGCATGTGGTCGTGCGCGATCCGAAAAAGCAGTCGGTGAACCCGCTCTTGCCCGGCAATCTGCCGCTCACGACGGATGCGACGGCCGCGATCGACGATCCGCGGGTGCAGGTGATCGTTGAGCTGATCGGCGGGACCAGCGCCGCCGCGGAGCATGTCGAGCGGGCGCTGCGACTGGGGAAGCCGGTGGTGACCGCCAACAAAAGCCTGCTGTCGACACGCGGGGCCGAATTGTTCGCGCTGGCCAAAACCCACAACACCTGCATCGCATTCGAGGCAAGCGCCGGCGGCGGCGTGCCGATCATCAACGCGCTGGTGCGCGGCCTCGTCGCCAATCGCATCGACGCGCTGGTGGGGATCGTCAACGGCACCTGCAACGTCATCCTGACGCGCATGACGCGCAATGGTTGGACCTACGAGCAGGCGCTCAAGGAAGCCCAGGAAAAGGGCTTCGCCGAGGCGGATCCGACGCTGGACGTATCCGGAAGAGACGCCGCGCAGAAGCTTGCGCTGCTGGCCAGCCTGGCATTCAACGTGCGCGTCAGCGAGGCGGACGTCCACGTGCAGGGGATCGACACCCTTCAAAAGAGCGACATCGACTTTGCCAAAGAACTGGGCTACGTGATCAAACTATTGGCCATCGCCGAGCGCTCGGCGGAAGGCAAGAAGCTGGGTCTGCGGGTGCATCCCACGCTCGTACACGCCGACGATGTGCTGGCCGAGGTCAGCGGCAGCTTCAACGCGATCAGCGTGTACGGCAATGCCGTCGGCCACACGCTGTTTTACGGCCGTGGCGCCGGGGCGATGCCGACTGCCAGCGCGGTTGTGTCCGACCTGGTCGGCGTGGCGCTTGGGACCACGCAAGCCGAGTTCAAGCATCTGCGCATCTTCCCGGACACTACCGAGCCGGCGGAGGTGTTGCCGTTCCAGGATCTGCAGAGCCGCTACTATCTGCGTCTGATGGCGAAGGACGTGCCGGGTGTGCTGGCGCAGGTCACGAAGGCTCTGGGCGATCACGGCATTTCGCTGTCGGCGATCCAACAGCGCGAAAGCGACGCGGGGCAGTTCGTGCCGGTGGTGATTACCACGCACCTGGCCCGCGAGGGTGCGATGCAGGCGGCGTTGAAGGCGATCGATGGGCTGCCGACGATTAAGTCGCCGACGGCTTGCCTGCGGGTGATCGATCAGCCGAAGGAGTTCGCGGGGGGGTGAGGGCGGCCGTGAGACACTTTGATACCGAAGCGGTTTATGGTAATGGCGTTCACTCGGTTATGCCTTGATCCGCAGTGCGACCCCTACATCGTTCCAGGCGATAGTGGCGGGGCATTCGTACTCATCCCCTTTGAATTCCCCCGAACACGTTAACCATCGCCGGGGGCGTGACCCTCGCGATTTCCGTTGACTTTGCCGGGCAGGGCCTTTCAGTTCTCCGGCTAGGATAGCCGATATGGGTACTGGTCAAGGAGGACCAAACCATGTCGGAGACATCGATCAGCCTGTTCGATTGCTTTTCATCCGTTCCCGATCCTCGCGCCGCGTCGGGCAAACGCCA
>JBBRIN010000750.1:0-1732 GCA_038221115.1 Tepidisphaerales bacterium | reverse complement strand
GATCAGGCGACTCGTGCGAGAGCTACGGGGGATTCGCGAAGCATGCGATCGATTGAAAGCGCCGCCTGTTTGCCGTCCTCGACGGCGCTGACCGTCAGGTCTTGCCCGCCGGCCACGCAATCGCCGCCGGCCCAGACATCGGGCAGCGTCGTCCGGCGTTCGGCATCGATGCGGATTCGTCCACTTTCGAGAGCCAGCGAGCCCGGCCCGAGCGGCGCGTCGAGAAAGGTCTGGCCGATCGCAATCAACACGAGGTCGGCCGGGATTGCAGTGGTTTCGGCCGGCCCACTGCCGCTCGGGCCGCGGTGCTCGAAAATCGCCGCGGCCACGCGCCCGTCCCGGCCTTCGAACCCCTTCGGGGTTGCCCAGTACCGGATGGTGACGCCGTTGGTCTGCGCCAGCTCCTGTTCCCAACGGCTGGCCTTCATGTGTTCCGGCCCGCGCCGATACGCGATGGTGACCTCCTCGGCCCCAAGTCGCCGCGACTGGACCGCGGCGTCGATGGCCGTCATGCCGCCGCCGATCACGACGACCCGGCGGCCGACCGGAACATGCGCCTTGTCCTTGGCCTGCCGCAGCATGGCAATGAATCCGACCGCATCCACCACATGAGCGTAATCACGCATTCCGTCGAACGTGTTGAAGCCGCCGAGCCCAAGGCCGAGGAACACCGCATCGTAGCGCTGGCGCAGGGTCGCAAGGTCGATGTCGACGCCAAGCTTGACTGCAGCCTTCACCTCGATGCCGCCGATCGCGAGAATGAAGTCGACCTCCGTCTGGGCGAAATCGCCCGGCGTCTTATAGGCCGCGATGCCATATTCATTGAGGCCGCCGAGCTTGGGCCGCGCATCGAAGAGCGTCACCGCATGGCCGAGTTCGGCCAGCCGATGCGCGCAGGAGAGTCCGGCCGGGCCGGCGCCGACCACCGCGACCTTTCTGCCGGTCGCAGCCTGGCGCACGAAGGGATGCCGGCCGGTCTTCATTACGGCGTCGGTGGCGTGGCGCTGGAGCGCGCCGATCTTCACCGGCTTGCCTTCGGCGTGCTCTCGCACGCAAGCTTCCTCGCAGAGTTCTTCCGTGGGACAGACGCGGGCGCACATGCCGCCGAGGATGTTGGCGGACAGGATCGTCTCGGCCGCGCCAAGATCGTTGCCGGCAGCGATCTGGCGGATGAACAGCGGAATGTCGATCGACGTCGGGCAGGCCTGCGTACAGGGCGCGTCATAGCAGAAATAGCAGCGCTCGGATTCGACGAAAGCCTCGTGCTGCGTCAGCGGCGGCGTGAGATCGGAAAAATTCCTTGCATAATCCTCGGCGCTGAGCCGTCCGCTCACGACGCCGTCGGTCGTTATCGTCGCCATTCCCATCCCTTCCGGTACACCGGCCCGAGCCGACCTTGACCAGATGGTCAGAGTTTCAGCCTGGGATGGAGGTTGTCAAGCTCAAGCGCTTGCCACGAAGCTGGACAGTTCCAAGAACGCTTTCCACCTCGCCAGCCGGGCTTCACGAGCGGGTCTCGATCGCCGTCACAACCAACCTGGCCTTCGGCGACCGGCGGAGCGGGTCTGCGACGCCAAGCTAAGCACCGTGCTATTGGATCGCTTTTCCGACCCAGGCTCGTCTTTTTGAATTATGTCAATACCCCCAGCGTTTTGAGGAAAGATGCTCATAATTTACTGAAGACGCACGGGCTCACGATCATCGTTCGGATGCTCACCGTCTTGGGAAGACG
>JBBRIN010000749.1:0-1741 GCA_038221115.1 Tepidisphaerales bacterium | reverse complement strand
CACCGTGCAGCCGCTTGGCCAGCTTTTCCGCGCCGCGCTTCGTCTTGCAGAAGACAATCGCCAGGTCCGGATTCTCGCGCATCAGCAACCCTCTCAACAGCCGGTATTTATCCCAGGGCTGCACCGAAAAATAAAACTGCTCCACCTCCAACACCGTCGGCTTATCGTCCGCCCCCGGCGCGATCAGCTTCTCGATCGGCTCCTGCATGTACCGTCGGCTCAGCTTCTCAATCTCCGCCGAGATCGTCGCCGACACAAACATCGTCTGATGCCGCCTCCCACGTTCAAACGACGACGCCGGCGCAGGCGCATCTCCATTCCCACCTTCTGTGCCTGCCTCCCCGCCTTCCGCCTGCCCCTCTTCCCCTCCTGCCTGCCTCGCATCCGCCGGCGGCCTCACGCCCTTCACGCGCGACAGGATATTTCGAATGTCATCCCGAAACCCAATGTCCAGCATCCGGTCGACTTCATCCAGCACCACAAAACGCACGTTGTTGAAGTTAATGATCCGCCGATCCAGCAGATCGATCACCCGCCCCGGCGTACCCACCATCACCTCCGGCCCGTGCTTCAAAAACTTCATCTGCGCCGTGATCTTCTGCCCCCCGTACACCGGCACGCTCCGCAGCGGCGTGAACTGCGCCAGCCGCTTGATCTCCGTGTCCACCTGCACCGCCAGTTCGCGCGTCGGCACAAGGATGATCGCCTGCGTCGCGATCCCCTTCTCGCACATCTGCAAAATCGGAATCCCAAACGCCGCCGTCTTTCCCGTGCCCGTGCGCGCCTGCCCCAGGATGTCCACGCCCGCAAGCGCCCTCGGAATCAGTAACGTCTGAATCTCCGACGGCGTCACGAAACTCGCCGCCGCCAGCGCCCGCAAAATCGATGGCCTTACCCCCAGTGCCGCAAATGCCTCGGGAAGTGGCGGATGTTCAGTCTTGTCGCTCATCGATTCTCAATTCTGCTCGGAAAGGCTCAGTTGCAAACGCTGGGGTCGCCGCGGATTGTATAGAGGACTGATAACCGGCTCAACCCGCCCCAGGCATGTCCCTCCCCACCCTCGCCATCCTCGCCGGCGGACAAGGCTGCCGAATGGGAAAACCCAAAGCCCTGCTGGACGTCGACGGCCGGCCGATCCTCGCCCACTTGCTCGATCGATTCCGCTGGCCCGGTCCGACACTGTTGGTCACGGCGCCCGGTCGCGAGAAACCGCCCGGGCACGAATTATTCACCCGCGAGGTCGTCGATCCCATTCCGGATGAAGGACCGCTGCGCGGGGTGCTCACGGCGCTGGAGGCAAGCCGGACGCCGATCACCGTCGTGGCGACCGTGGACATGCCGGAGATCAGCGCTGCGTCGTTGACGTGGCTCGTCGCCGAATTGAACGCACGAGCGGATGCCCTAGGCATAGTTTGCTCCCGGCGCGGCGGGCAAATCGAGCCGTTTCCAGCTGCGTTTCGCCAAATTGCGGCTAGGACGATTCGAACCCGACTGGCAGACAACGAACGGTCCATGCGTTCGCTGGCTCGGGACGGAATTCTCACCCCCGTGCCCTGCGGGTGTAACTGGCCCGAAGCGGCATGGACCAACCTGAATCATCCAGGAGATTTCGAGCGCTGGTTGCGCGCTCGGGACAGTCACCGCGCTCGCGGCTGACTGCGTGAATGAACCAAATCCGCGGCGGCCATTGTCGATTGGCCCGCACCTCGCATATTATTCGGCACCATGGATCTCAAAGTAG
>JBBRIN010000748.1:0-1767 GCA_038221115.1 Tepidisphaerales bacterium | reverse complement strand
GCCAGTCCGTCGGACGATTCGTCGGCGCCGGCGTCATTGGCAAGCGCACGCCGCCTACGATCAGCTCTGCAGAGCTAAGCGGCTCGGTCGCCACGATCGTCACCGTCGCCTCGCAACCGGCCAACGCTTCGATCAGCCCGTCGGTGTTCGTGACCGCCGTCGGCGCGTGATGCGTGTACTCCGGATACCTGTAGTGCATGTGAAACTCGGCCACCGTCGGCACGCGCTTCACCCGGATTAGGTATTCATCGCTCGATGCGTCGCCGCCGCGCACGTAATAGCGCAGGTCGCGGTCGATCGCCGGCAGCGCGAACTCGAACCGCGCGGCCTCTGCTCCCAGCGATACCGCTTTCATCGCCGCGTGCGACCAATGCCTTCCATCCGTGCTCAGATACAGCTCGATCCCGCGGGAACCGAGGGTCGTCGCGTGCGCCCCCGTTGCGATGGCTGTCACCATGACTGATTCACCCTGCGAAACCTCCACTCCTCGCGGATCCACGTCCAGCAGCGTGATCGTAACGGGCTCAATGCGGCGCCCCGGGTGAACAAGTCGCGCCACCAGGCGCGGCATCCCAACCGACGCGATCGGCCATAGCACCGCAAATGTGATGAACACCAGGGTTGCAATGATCCACGGCGCCGCCACGGCCCGCCAAGGTGTAAGCGCCTCGGCTCCCGCTCGCGACGCGGCCGATTCAATTTCCGTCAACGCCTGCCGCAGCATCCCCGATGAGCCGGGCGACGCCGAGGCGACGGTGAGTAGCCGTTGCTCGAATACCGACGTGCGCGCTTCGATTTGGGCGGCGACCTTTGCAAGCGACAACGGTTGAAGCGCGCGGATCGCGAGCCATGAGAAGACCGCCAGAGCCGCCGCCGCACCGGCCCAGAGAACCGACCATCGGGCCCAAAGCTCAAAGCGCATCCAGCGGTCCGCCAGGCAGGCCACGAGCGCCACCGATGCTCCCACTGATATTCCCGCGCCCGCCGCCCGTAGCAAGCCCACCACCCGACACCCGGCAGCATAACGTCGCACGCAGCTGCGCGCGGCTAGCGGTAGATCGTCAACGGTGAGCGGCATTCCTTCCTCCGATGCTTATCATGCGCCTACGCCAATCCGATTCGCTTGCGCAGCGCCCATTCCAACGCAAGGCACGCGACCACGAACACAAAGAGATAGCTGCTGTCCCACAGTCGCACCGTCACCGGATGTGGCTCGCGCAGCACGTCCGACAGCTTCGCAGAAAGCTCGCGTGCCTGATCGAGTGCGAGCGCTTCCCCGCCCGACGCTCGCGCAAGCCGCGCCAACGATTCTCGATTGCCCGCCGGATTTTCAAGCTCCTGTTCGTATTGCCCGACGACCCGAAGCGGATAACTCATCGCCGCAGCATGCTCAGAATCAGGAATCGCTTCGACGACATAGTCGCCGGCAGGCAGACCGGCCAGCCTTCCCTTTCCACGGCCGGCGGCGCCAATCGAAAGCTTCACATTTTGCACCTCAGCTCCTGCGCGGAGCGCGCGTGCCGTAACAACGCCGGTCTTGGCCGGCGCGCCGTTCGTGTCGAAGAGCTTCGCCCGCACATCGATCGCCTCGCCGGGCGGCACCCCCGCGCGGCCGACATCCAACCATAGCCGCGCCGCAGTGGTGGCATAGGGGGCCTCGGCGAACCCCTGGATCATCTGCAGCCACATTCGCTCCTGCGCGGTGCCCGTCATCTCTTCTCCCGCCACACCGTGGCCTGATCTCCACCGCCATGTCTCATCGATGCC
>JBBRIN010000747.1:0-1775 GCA_038221115.1 Tepidisphaerales bacterium | reverse complement strand
TCAGGGAAACTGCGCAAGATATCTTCCACCCTGTGATTCACACGATCTACCTCCTGGAGGGAGGCCTCCGGAGGCATGATGGTCGTAATCATCAACGCGCCTTCATCCAGCTTGGGCATGAAGTCGGTGCCAACGTAGAACCCGAGAGCAATTGCTGGCGCAGTGATGGCGATGGAAATCAGCATGGTGATCCCCGAGTGGTGAAGGGCCTTGTCGAGGACGGGAGCGTAAAACTTCTTAAGCTTCCGGACCAGCCAGACGTCCTCGTCCTGGCCTTCCGGGCCGGGGCGTAGAAACCTTCCGCCCAGCAATGGAACTAAAGTGAGGGCCAGCGCCAAGGCTGCCGCTATCGCCGCGATGACAGCAGCCGCGAGCGGACGATACATGCGGCCCTCGATGCCGGACATCGCAAATAGTGGAAGGAACACAGCAATCACGATCAACGTCGCGAAGGCGATCGGCCGCCCCACTTCGATGGCTGCTGCCAGCGCGTTTTCTCTGTTTCCGGCTTGGTTGCGTCTGACCGTGATCTTGTGGGCAATGTTTTCGGTCATGATGATAGCCGCATCCACGAGAATGCCGACTGCAATAGCCAAGCCCCCCAAGGTCATGGAATTGATGCCGACCTCGGCGGGTTTCAACAGTAGTCCCGAAAGGGCAATGGAAAGAGGAAGAGTCAGCGTCACGATGAGCGCCGCCCGCCAATCGCCCAACAGCAGAATCAGCACGAAGACAACTAGAAATGCACCGATGAGGATGGCTCGCGTAACGCCGCCGAGCGAGCTCGACACCAACTGGGATTGATCATAGACGGTGCGGAGGGTTACTCCTTTTGGAAGCGTGCTCCTGATTCCCTCCAGCGCTTCACGAATGCCTGCCGCCACCTTCACTGTGTCGGCCCCGAATTGCTTGGTTACGCGGCAACTCACTACTTCTCCGTTCAGCCGGTGGGCGATGCCGCGCCGGATTGCCGGCCCTTCGCGAACGTCCGCAATATCCCCCAACATCACGGGCGTCGTGCCGCGCACGGCGACCACCGTGTTGCGAAGATCTTGGACGTTTTGAATGCGGCCTATGGCTCGTACGATCCACTCCATCGAACCCTGCGTGACAAAACCGCCAGCGGCATTGAGGTTGGCGCCCTCGACCGCGTGTGAGATTTCGTCGAGGCTGATATTTCTCGCCACCATCCGTTCGGGATCGAGTTGCACCTGGAACTGCCGCAGATAACCGCCAAGTACTTCAACGGCTGCCACGCCTGGAACGGCAAGCAGGCGATTGCGGACCTCAAATTCGCCTAGATCCCGCAGCCGCATGAGATCGGCGGCGCCGGGATCGGCTTCGAGCGTGAATTCGAAGATTTCGTTGAGCCGGCCGGTCAGGCTCGATATTAGCGGCGGATCGGTACCAGGTGGCATTTGCGAGGCTGCCTGGGCCACACGCTCGGCAACAAACTGCCGGGAACGGTAATAATCCGCGTCTGATTCAAACTCGACGGTGATCTGTGACACGCCAAGCTGAGAATTCGAACGTACGCGGCGCACGTCGGGCAGGCCGGCCAGCGCAGCTTCCATAGGAATCGCCACGCCCGTCTCGAGTTCCTCTGCTCCCATCGCCGGATTTTGCACGATGATGTTGAACACTGGTGCCGAGAGATCAGGGAAGACATCGCGCCGTAAATCGCGTAGCCATACTGCACCCAGGGCGCTCGCTGCCAGCACCAGAATGAAAGCCAAACCAGAATGACTGAAGGACCTTCTCAGAATGTTTTCGAT
>JBBRIN010000746.1:0-1791 GCA_038221115.1 Tepidisphaerales bacterium | reverse complement strand
GATCCTTAGTTCCCCGACGCACCAAACGTCGGCGAACTGCTGAGAATGGGCGGTGTGACAATCCGTATCGATATCACCGTAGACGAGACGGCAGCCTGACGCGGCGCAACGATGGGCATCCCGAATTCGGGATGCCCATCGGCATCTCTCCACACGAAAGGAGCAACGATGGCGCTGACGGACGAGCAGAAGGCCCGATTGGCGGCGACACTAGATCGCGTCTACGCGGAGCAAGAGGGCGTTAGCGAGGAGACCAAGGCAAAGGCGGTTTGGGCGGCGTTGCGCGCCGAGGTCGGCACGGCGAAGGCGGCCGATGTCGCGCTTTTCCTGCGCGAGCATAGCCGGGAGCTGGCGCAAAGCCAGTTGCAAGGCAAGCGCGTGATTCAGGCGATGGACGCGATCAGGGCGGCGGGGGAGGCCGAGGGCGTCGCCACCCCGGCAGGGCTGATGATAGCGCGCGGGGCCAAGTCACTGGCCGAACTGCTGGGTTCGCCCGGCTTTACCGGCGACCTGGAGGCGCTATCCGACGAAGTCGATGCCTCCTTTCGAGAATTCCTCGCCAGTCGGGAGATCGCCCCGGCAGCGATCGAAGTGCTGGGGCAGAGTCCCGACGACGGGCAGGAGCGCGAGCTGTTCTGCCGCCTCACCGTGGTGGACGGGGCACCGGCCTTGCAGACACGGTGGATGACCGAAGATGAGGCGCACGAGTCCAACGGCGATATGAGCTTCGACCAGGAGGTGGAGTGGCACGAGGTACTCGGTGCGACCAAGCCAGAATTCAAGATATTCGCCATCTGCGAGGCCCTGACGCCCCTCGTCTGCGAAATTGTCGGCGAGGTCACCGCCTCTGCGGATACCCCGGATGAGGCGAAGATCATCGCCTACTACGAGCATTTCGCCAGGCACGCGATCCGCGCGGCCTATGCCCAGGCGATCGGCCTGCGCGGGGGCGCGTGATGCGCCCGCTCGTCTGGCTGCTCTGGCGGCTGCACACCGCGCTGTGGGGCCGCTGGCCGCGCGGGGGGTAGTGTCACGTTAAGTTTTGACTGAACAAAGTCTCCCCACCGAGGCCCGATTATCGCCCCCAATACTGTACTCGCGGTCGAAGAATCGGCCGTGAGCGGGGGTTGTCCCCCACTTTGCTGCCATCATTGCCGTCAAATGTGCTCAACTTGACAATACCCGCCAGGACGCCGTACAGCGGCTCGGCGGTCTTGTCGAAGCCCTGGTACAGCCCCGACACCACGCCGATGCAGTCGGGAATCTCCATCTCGATCGTGACGCTGTCGGGGCCGAGCTTCACGATCCGCATCACTCGCCCCTTTCCTCGGCGCTGGCGGCGCGGTGGCGGTATTGGTCGGCGGGGCGCAAGCGCCGCCCCGCGTGCCGATCGTCAATGTCGAACCTGACGGCGGTTGCCACGCCGATGATATTGACCATCGCATCGACGGCGTAGCGAATCTGGGGGTATTTGATGGCGGCGAGGATCAGGCCGTCGCCATCCGGCACGAGGCGCTTGACGAGCATCCCGCGCTCGACATGCTCGAACACGACGACGTTGCCCGGTTGGGGCGCACGGTGTGGGTCGATGATCAACACGTCGCCGTCGAAGACCACCGGCTCCATGCAATCGCCCGTGACGGGCATCCCGAAAACGCAGGTGGGCGGGCGGAACTTGAAGCCGGGCGGCACGGGCAGCCGCTCGATGGCGGCCTGGTGCGGCTTCAGGGACGGTGCGCCGGAGAGCTTGGTGCGCGTGGACCTCGTCCAGCCCCTGCGCGCTGATCGCCA
>JBBRIN010000745.1:0-1797 GCA_038221115.1 Tepidisphaerales bacterium | reverse complement strand
CAATTGGCGCGCGTTCCGCACCTGGGGCGGGTCGGCGATCGCGGCTTGGGAATACAGCCACTTCTGGGAGCTGCGCGAGGGCGTCAACAAGGGGCGCGCCGCGCTGAAGGTGGACTGGGAGCACCTGCAACGGCCCGGCTTCAGCCCCGACTACGTCGAGCAACGACTCGAGCGGATGGATACCGCCTTTGACCGTGCCGACTGGATACCCACCGCCGCGGGAAAAGCCCTGCTGCGAAACAATCAGCCGCTGCTGGCTTATATCGGCGGTAAGTCCGCCGCCTTCACAAGCAAGGACCATAACTTCCTGCCGGGACAGACGATCGAGAAGCAGATCATCCTCATCAACAACTCCCGCCAAACGGTGACCGCCGACTGCGAGTGGTCGCTAAATGTGCCCCAGATAACCGGCGGGCGCCAACAGCTCACCGTGCCAACGGGCGATCAGGCCCGCGTCCCGCTGCGCATTGAGCTGCCACCCACCGGAGCGCCGGGCGCCTATGAGCTCAAGGCCGTGGTCAAGTTCGACGATGGCTCAACACAAACCGATTCGTTCCCGATTCACATCCTCCCGATCCCGCCAGCGGCTCAGTCTGTCGAGAAGGTGGCGCTCTTCGATCCCGTCGGCGAGACGGCGGCGTGGCTCGACCGCTCGCAAGTCCGATATCAGCGCATCGACGCGGCCACAAACCTTGTGGAATACGGCACGCTGATCGTGGGCAAGGGCGCTCTGACGCTTGCAGGCCCATCGCCGGATATTGCACGCGTGCGCGACGGCCTGAAGGTGCTCGTCTTTGAACAAACGGCAGAGGCGCTGGAAAAACGCCTCGGGTTCCGAGTGCAGGAGTACGGGCTGCGGCACGTCTTCCAGCGGATACCGGATCACCCGCTGTTAACCGGAATCGCCGCGGACCAATGCCGGGACTGGCGCGGCGAGGCCACGATGCTCCCGCCCCAGCTGAAGTACCAGACGCAGCCACTCCACGGCCCGATCGTCAAGTGGTGCGACATCCCCGTCCCCCATATCTGGCGCTGCGGCAACCGCGGCAACGTCGCCTCGGTGCTGATCGAAAAGCCAACCCGAGGCGATTTCCTGCCCATCCTCGATGGCGGGTACAGCCTCCAGTACAGCCCGCTCCTCCAGTATCGCCAGGGGAAGGGGATGGTCCTGTTTTGCCAGATGGACGTGACCGGCCGCACCGAGGAGGATCCAGCGGCACAGGCACTCGCCCTCAACATGCTTCGGTATGCTTCGGCGTGGAAGCCGATGCCGGCGCGCAAGGCACTGTATGCGGGCGAGCCGGCCGGGGGCGAGCATTTGCGGGCCGCCGGCTTCGACGTCGGAAATTACGAGGGAGAGGATCTGTCGGTCGAGCAGGTGCTCGTCGCCGGCCCCGGGGCAGCTGCATCATTGTCGCCGCACGCGCAGAATATCGGCGCCTGGCTCAAAGCCGGCGGCAATCTCTTGTCCATCGGACTCGACGATGGCGACGGCAACCGATTCCTGCCCTTCAAGATAACCACCCGCAAGGCCGAACACATCGCCGCCTCGTTTGACCCGGCCGGCGCCGGATCACTGCTTGCCGGAATCGCCCCCGCGGACGTGTACAACCGCGACCCGCGCGACCTGCACCTGCTGTCCGGTGGCGCGACGATCATCGGGGACGGCGTGCTGGCCCGCGCCGAGCGCGGCAACGTCGCCTTCTGTCAGATCGTGCCCTGGCAGTTCGCCGATCACCCGTCGCCCAACCTCAAACGAACGTACCGGCGCACGTCCTACCTGCTCACGCGGCTGCT
>JBBRIN010000744.1:0-1812 GCA_038221115.1 Tepidisphaerales bacterium | reverse complement strand
GTCGTGCTGATCGTGCGGCCGGCCGGCCTGTTCGGGAAGGCCACCGCGTGAGCACCCCCTCGATCGACATTCCTGCGCAGACGGCGATGCGGCGTTTTGCTCCGCGCATCAATGGCTTCTGGGTTCTCATCGGGCTGATCGCGATCATGGCGCTATTGCCGCTGGTCGCCTCGCCCTATGCGCTGATGCTGATGCTGCCGTTCATCGGCTACGGCATCGCGCTGTTGGGCTTCAACCTGCTGTTCGGCAGCACCGGGCTATTGTCCTTTGGACACGCGCTGTTTCTCGGCGTCGGCGCCTATACCGCGGCGGCGTTGACGTCGAAATTCGGTATCTTGAGTTTTGAATTGCTGCTGATCACGGCGGCGCTGGTGTCCGGATTGGTCTCGCTGGTGGTCGGCGCGCTCTGCGTGCGCTACACCAAAATATTCTTCGGCATGCTGACGCTGGCGTTCGGCATGCTGTTTCATTCCTTCCTGTTCAAGTTCTATGGCATTACCGGCGGCGATCAGGGTATGCGGGTGTTGCGCCCGCTGCTGCTCGGCATGGAATGGCGCGGCGGCAAGACCGCGTTCCTGATCGGTCCGTTCTATTATTACGCCCTCGTCCTGTTTGCGCTGCTGGGGCTGGCGATGTGGCGCATCACGCAGTCGCCGTTCGGCCTGCATCTGCGCGCGATCCGCGAAAACGCCGGCAAGGCCGCCTATGTCGGCGTGCAGATTTTTCGGATGCGGCTTGCCGCTTTCGTGATCTCGGCGATCTATGGCGGAATCGGCGGAACGATTTTGGCCATCACCACTGGCCTCGCCGACCCTGAACTGGCTTACTGGACCCATTCCGGGAATCTGGTGTTCATGGCGGTCCTCGGCGGCAGCGGGACGTTCGCAGGCCCCGCGATCGGCGCGCTGGTGTTCGTGCTGCTGCAGGATTTCGTGATGTCGATCACCCAATATTGGCGGTTCGTGATGGGTGCCGTGCTGGTGCTGCTGGTCGTGTTCATGCCGCAGGGACTGTCGGGCACCATCGAGGCGCTGCTCAACCGGCGCCAGGGAGGGCGGTGAGATGCAGTCCGCACCCGCAGCCGATGGTTCGCCGCTGTTTCAGACCATCAATGTCTCGAAGCGCTTCGGTGTGTTCAAGGCGCTGACCAACGTCTCCTTCCACGTCAATGACGGTGAATTCGTCTCGATCGTCGGCCCCAACGGGGCAGGCAAGACGACGCTGGTCAATGTCGTGACCGGGCTGCTGCGGCCGACGGCCGGCGAAGTCCGTTTTCTCGGCCGTGACATTGCCGGCATCGGGCCGGTCGAACTGGCGCGCCTTGGCATGGCGCGCGCGTTTCAACTGGTCAACATCTTTCCGGCGTTGACGGTGCGGGAAACGCTGGCGGTTGCGGTCGCGTCCCGGCTGCGCCGCGTCGGCAATCCGTTTCGCTCGCTGCGGCGCGACGACGTGTTGCAGCAAGATGCCGAACGGATTGCGGACGTGCTGGGCCTGCGCGCCAGGTTGGAAACCGTGGCTTCGACGCTGTCGCAAGGTGAAAAGAAACTGCTGGATATCGCCAGCGCGTTCGCGCTCAATCCGTCGGTGATCCTGCTGGACGAGCCGACCAGCGGGGTGTCGACCGGCGACAAGCATGCGATCATGGAAGTTCTGGTGTCGGCGGCGAAAGCCGCCGGTGTGCGCGGCATCGTTCAGGTCGAGCACGACATGGACTTGGTCGAGCGCTATTCGCATCGTATCGTGGCGCTGCAGGAGGGCAGCGTGCTGGCCGACATGTCGCCTGACGCCTTCTTCAAGGATCCGGCAATG
>JBBRIN010000743.1:0-1844 GCA_038221115.1 Tepidisphaerales bacterium | reverse complement strand
ATTGATCACCACGCCCAGGACATTGGCCCCGAACCCCATCAACCCATCCCGCGCGTCCGCCGTCGATCGCCGATTCGAGCGCTCCGCCCGAACCACCAACAGCGTCACGTCGCACATCGCGCCCAGGATTCGCGCATCCGTCACCGCCATCACCGGCGGCGAATCCACGACCACGTAATCGTATTTCGCCGCCAGGTCCGCCAGGAGGTCCGCGAACGTCTGGTTGTTGATCGCCTCGGACGGGTTGAACGGCACGGCACCGCACGTCATCAACTCCAGCCCGCGTATCCCCGTCGATTGCGTCGCCCGCTCGACCGACACGCGGCCGGCGACCACGCTCGAGACGCCCGCGTCATTGTTCGCCGCAAAAATCTTGTGCAGCGTCGGCTCGCGCAGATCCGCATCCAGCAGCAACACGCGCTGCCCCGTCTCCGCGATCGCGATCGCCAGGTTCGCCGCCAGCGTGCTCTTTCCTTCGCCGCGCGTCGCGCTGGTCACCAGGATCGTCCTGGCCTTGCTGCCGAAGAATACGCTCGTGCGCACCGCGCGGTACGCCTCGGACACATCGCTCATCGGGTCCAGATGCACCTTGCGGCCCCGGCTCTGCATGCTCAGGCCCCGCGGCATGTGCGGCACGACGCCGAGGATCGGCAGGTTCGTCGCCGCCACCACCTCGTCGATCGACCGCACGCGCTGATCGACAAACGCCAGCGTCAGCCCCAGGATCAACCCGACCATCATCCCCTCGACCAGCATGATCATCCGCCGCGGCTTCGTCGGCTCCACGTTCTTCGCGCTCGCGTCGGCCGCCTCGATCACCCGGATGCGCATCGGCGCCGCACGGTCCATCGACTGCAACTCCTGCGCCCGCTGATCCAGCCCGCTCAACAGCTTGGTGTTCCGCTCCAGGTCGCGCGACAGCTCGTCCATCAACGCCGTTTTCTGCGCCAGGTTCTGCGTCACCTTCGACGCCCGCTCGGCCACGCGCTTCTCCTGCACCTCGTAGTTCTGCTCGAACCGCTGCAGCTTGGCGGTGGCGCTTTCCCACTGATGGTGCAGGTACAACACGTAAGACCCGGTCAGGTCGTCCGACTTCTGCTGCGCGTTCTGCACCGCCGGGTGGTTCGGCAGGTAGCGCTCCTTCAATTCGTTCAAGCGCTGCTGCGCCGCGTACATTTCCGTGCGAACCTGGTCCCCGTCCCTGCCGGCCGACACCGTGACGCCGTTCAACTCCCCGGTCCTCAGCAGCTTGTCCAGCTTCGCCGCATCGTTGAACGTCGCCTTCGCATAATCCTCAAACGCCGCCTGCGCGTTGATCGATTCCAGCCGCGCCCCATTCAGCGCCTCGGACAGCTTCCGCAGCCCCTCCAGCTCCACGTTCCCCGAGCTCTCGTTCACCTGCAAAACGCTGATCTCGCCCTTCAGCAGCGCCAGCTTTTCCTGCTGCTCCTTCATCTCCTGGTGCCGCTTCTCGGCATCCGCCTTCACGACATCGATGTTATCCGTCTTCGTCTTGTGCTCGTCCGTCGACGCCAGGCTCATATACGAGTTGACCACCGAGTTCACGATTTCCGCGCCCTCGTCCGCATACGGCGAGTTGTACGACACGGTGATGCTGTAGTCGTTCTTCCCCGCGGCCGCGTTCAGGTTCTGGCGCAGAACCGCCATCTTATCTTTGCCGTGGAACGTCTTCATCGCCACGAGCCCCTGATCCTCGATCAGGCCGCTGAGCGCATGGGCATGAATCGCCGTGGACTTGTTGATCAGCTCCACCTGCGTGTTCAGGTACGACTCCATGTTCATGCCGTCGCCCAGCGCCTTGAGCGACACCGGCTCGACGACGA
>JBBRIN010000742.1:0-1852 GCA_038221115.1 Tepidisphaerales bacterium | reverse complement strand
GTGTTTCTCCTCCTCGCGAGCGGAGAAGACGAGGCTGATATCGTGCTCGTCGTCCGACGCAATCGCCGCGGTGGCGATCGCGGGCCATGCGGGGCAGGGCCTCTCACGCCATTCGGCCAGCACTTCGGCATCGGGCAAGGTCGGAAACCCAATCTTTGGCACCAGAGCGGCAATGATCTGCCAGAAATGGCGCAGCAGCTTTTCTGGTGCAGGACAATAGGGCGCAACGAGCCGCACCCAATGCATGCCGGTCAACGCGTGCAGGGCAGAAAAATCCATCGTACCGGCATAGAGGGCGAGTGACACGGCGGCCACCCGCTCCGGTGTCCCTCCATCGATCCGCAGCCAGTCGACCGCAGGCGCGAATTCGGGCGTCCAACCCACCGCCTTGATACTGTGCCAGAGCAGATCGCTTTCGGGGACGACCTCCCGTAGGGATGGCAGGGCGGCGACCCTGGACAGGACCTGAGCCGGGTCGTCCGTTATCGGCGCGGCGAGCCCTTGCGGGGGCAGGGCAAGGAAGGTGGCGGACCAATAGCCGAGCGCTGTGCCGGTCTCTGCCGGATCGCGGCGCATCAACCCGTAACCTAGCCGCATCAGGGCATGCAGCGCGCTTGCGCCGATGCCGGGGAGCAGGGTCGGCAGGTAGGCCGCGAGGGCGTCCTTCAGCCCGAGGCGCGCCATCTCGCCTGCGAAGAAGGCCCGGTAATCCGCTTCGCGGCTGCGGTCGCCCAGCGCCCCCGTCCAATTCTCTGGCCGGATGGGGGACACCGGCGGGAGCGGCGGCACGAGCCCGTTCGCGTCTCGATAATGGTCCAAATAGGCCGCGATCCGCTCGTCAGAAGCGCCGAGTTCCTTGAGCGCGACCAAGACCATCGGCGCGTGATTGGCAAGGAACGGCGGAAACTCGACGCTGTCCTCCCGCGCTTCGGCGAGCAGGGCGTCCAGCATGCTTGAGGGGCGGCGTTCCACCTGAGCCATGCGGCCTCCTCGTTGGTCACCCCGGGTCCGCTTGGGACGATCCACGCAGCGCGCGCCTATCGTCGGCAAACCGAGAGCATTCAGTGTTCGGGGCGGAGCCTAGAGTAGAGGACAATTCCATTGCTGTAAAAGGCGCTTCTGCTATCGTGAACCGACGCCGACCTTGCTGTATGCGGCCAGCTTGGCAGAGGCATGCTTGCGTGAACCTTCGGGAGTCGGCAGATGGCAAAGAAGGTATTGTCGACGACCGCGATCGCGGCAGCGGTCCTGTGCACTATCGGCCCCGCATTTTCCCAGACCAAACCGCTCGAGGGAATCGTCCTGACGCTGGCCTCGCAAAACGATCAGTTCGCGCCCGTGCTCAGCAAGCTTGCCCCGAAGTTCGAGGCGGAAACGGGGGCGAAGGTCAAGGTCGACATCATGGATTACGGTCAGCTGCTGACCAAAACCACGACCGATTTCGTCGGGCACACGAAAGGCTATGACCTCGTCACCATGGATATCGTCTGGTCGGGCGCCTATGCCGAGAACGGCTACACGGTGGATTTGACCGACTGGATAAAACGCGACGCGGCGGAAATCGGTACGGATGACATCTACCCCGTGCTGATGCGATCGCTCGGGGGCTATGGCGGCAAGCAAATGGCGTTCCCCTTCGCGGGTTATGCCAACGTCCTCGCCTATCGCAAGGACCTCTACGAGGCCGCGAAGCTTGCGCCCCCGCGGACAATGGAAGAGTTGGTGGAAGCCGCCCTCAAGCTCACCGATCCGGCCAAGAAGGTCTACGGCTTCGTCGCCAACGGCAAGACGGGACCTGCCGTCGCCCAGGATTGGATGCAGTACAATGCGCAGATGGGCGGCTCGATTTTGG
>JBBRIN010000741.1:0-1854 GCA_038221115.1 Tepidisphaerales bacterium | reverse complement strand
CTCGGGTTCATCCTGTTCGTGATCTCGTTCATCGTGCTGGCGATCTCCCGCCTGCTGCTGCGTCGGGTGAAGACATGAGCGCCGCAACCGCCATTGCGAAAACGACCGGCGCCGCGCAGGCGCCGACCCGCGATCCGCGCGTGGCAAATGCGCTGTCGCGCCGGCGCAAGCGCAGCAACATGGTGGTCAAGCTGCTATGCATAGCAGCCACGGTGGCCGGTCTGGGGTTCCTGGCGTCGATCATCTTCACGCTGCTGCGGCTCGGACTGGGCGGGCTGAGCCTGAGCGTGCTCACGCACACCACCAAGCCGGCCGGCGGCGGCGGCGGATTGCTGAACCCCATCGTCGGCAGCGTCATCCAGACCACCATCGGGGCGGCCATCGGCACGCCCATCGGCATCATGGTGGGCACCTACCTGTCGGAATATGCCCGTAGCACGGCGTTGGGCAATGCGGTGCGCTTCGTGTCCGACGTGCTGCTGTCGGCGCCGTCGATCCTGATCGGCTTGTTCATCTACCAGCTATTTGTCAACGGCCGCGGCTACTCCGGCATTGCGGGCGCGCTGTCGCTGGCCGTGATCGTGATCCCGATCGTGGTGCGCACGACGGAAGACATGCTGCGGCTGATCCCGGTGTCGCTGCGCGAGGCGGCGGTGGCGCTGGGCGCGCCGAAATGGAAGGCCATCGTGTTCATCTGCTACCGCGCGGCGCTGGACGGCATCGCGACCGGCGTGCTGCTGGCCATCGCGCGCGTAGCCGGTGAGACGGCGCCGCTGCTGTTCACGAGCCTGGGCAACGACAACTGGTCGCTGAACCTGGGCAAGCCCATGTCCAGCCTACCACTAACCATCTACAAATACGCCGGTTCGCCGGCCGACGACTGGGTGCAGCTTGCCTGGGTGGGAGCGCTGCTCATCACCTTCGGGGTGCTGGCGTTGAACATCGTGGCGCGCGTGGCGCTGCGGCCACGGCGATAACAGGCGGGCACTCGGTGCAATGAGCATGAGCGAAACCAGCCGCAGGGCGAATGTCGGGGCGATGGCGGCAAAATCGGCGGCGGCGATCAATGCGCCGCGCATCGCCATCAAGGGGCTCGATTTCTTCTACGGCACCAACCAGGCGTTGAAGGGCATCACGCTGGACCTGCCGGAAAAACAAGTGACCGGCATGATCGGTCCATCCGGCTGCGGCAAATCCACGCTGCTGCGGGTGCTGAACCGGATGTACGATCTGTATCCGGGACAGCGTGCCGCAGGCGAGGTGCTGATGGACGGCGACAACATTCTGGCGCCCGGCGTGGACGTGAACCAATTGCGCAGCCGTGTCGGCATGGTGTTTCAGAAGCCGACGCCGTTTCCGATGTCGATCTACGACAACATCGCCTTCGGCGTGCGACTGCACGAACGGCTGTCCAAGCGCGCGATGGACCAGCGCGTGGAATGGTCGCTGACGCGTGCGGCATTATGGGAGGAAGCCAAGGACCGGCTCAACAGTTCGGCCACCGGGCTGTCGGGTGGCCAGCAACAGCGGCTGTGCATCGCGCGCACCATCGCCACGCGGCCCGAAGTGATCCTGCTCGACGAGCCGACCAGCGCGCTCGACCCGATCAGCACGTTGAAGATCGAGGAGCTCATCGACGAGCTGAAACACGAGTTCACCATCGCCATCATCACCCATAACATGCAGCAGGCGGCGCGCTGCGCCGATCAGGTGGCTTTCTTCTATCTCGGCGAGATGGTCGAGGTGGACAGCGCCGAGAAGCTGTTCACATCGCCGCGGGAGCGGCGGACCCAGGAATACATCACCGGCCGGTTCGGCTGAGCGACAACGGAGAGCGGCATGTCGGACCGACAG
>JBBRIN010000740.1:0-1858 GCA_038221115.1 Tepidisphaerales bacterium | reverse complement strand
CGCCGAGCCATCCGTTGATCTGAAAGATCTGCCTCGCCTCAAAGCCCTGCAACCCGCCGACGCGTTGAAGACGTTCCAGGTCCGCCAAGGGCTGAAGATCGATTTGGCCGCCTGCGAGCCGCTGGTCACCAGCCCCGTGGCGATCGCGTTCGATGAGCGCGGGCGGATGTTCGTCGTCGAGATGCGCGACTATCCCGATCGCAACGACCAAAAGCTCGGCCGAATCCGCCTGCTCGAAGACACCGACAACGACGGCGTCTACGACCGCGCCTCCATCTATGCCGACGGAATCCCCTGGCCCACCGGCATCCTCTGCTACGACGGCGGCGTCTTCGTCGCGACCTCGCCGGACATTGTCTACCTCAAAGACACCAAGGGAACCGGGTCGGCGGATTTGAAGAAAGTCGTCTTCACCGGCTTCGCCGTCGGCCTGGCCAAAGTCAACGTTCAAGGCCTGGTCAACGGCTTCTGCTGGGGCTTGGACAATCGCATTCACGGCGCGACCTCCTCCAACGGCGGCGTCGTCGGCCGGCCCGATGCGCCCAATATTCCTTCAATCAATTTGCGCGGCCGGGACTTCTCCTTCGACCCGCGCACGCTCGATCTGCGGGCCGAGAGCGGCGGCGGACAGTATGGAATGAGCTTCGACACCGCCGGGCGGAAGTTCGTCTGCAGCAACAGCCATCACATCCAGGCCATTTCGTATGACGCCCGCTACGCCGGCAAAAACCCCAACTACGCCATGCCACCCGCGCTGGTGGACATCGCCGTCGACGGCCCGGCCGCCGAGGTCTACCGCACCAGTCCCGACGAGGCCTGGCGGGTTATCCGCACGAAGTGGCGAGTCTCCGGCCAGGTGCCGGGCATGATCGAAGGGGGCGGTCGACCCTCGGGCTACTTTACCGGCGCGACCGGCATCACGATCTACCGCGGCAACGCGCTGCCGCCGGAGTTTCTCGACAACGCGTTCATCGGCGACGCCGGCAGCAATCTCGTCCATCGCAAGCTGATCCGCACGCAGGGCACAAGCCTGATCGCCGAGCGGCCGGCGGACGAGCGGAAGACCGAGTTCCTCACCTCCACCGACAACGCCTTCCGCCCGGTGCAAATGGCCAACGGCCCCGACGGCGCGCTCTACATCATCGACATGTATCGCGAAGTGATCGAACACCCCTGGTCGCTCCCCGATTCGATCAAAACTCACCTGGACCTGCACAGCGGCACGGATCGCGGGCGGATTTACCGCGTGGTCCCCGAGGGCTTCAAACGCCCGCCGCCGCCGCGACTCGACCGCGCGACAACGGCGGAATTGGTCGAACTGCTGAAGCATCCGAACGGCTGGCATCGGGAGACGGCGGCTCGGCTGCTCTTTGAACGCCAGGATGCCGGCGCGGCTCCGCTACTTAAGATTCTCGCTCGCCAAGCCGAATCGTCGTCCTCGCGGATCGTCGCGCTACGCGCGCTGGCAGGACTGCATGCGCTGGACCAATCCCCAATCCTGGCGGCGCTGGCCGACGACAATTTGGCCGTTCGAATCGATGCAGTGCAGATAAGCGAAGCGCTACTGGCGCGTTCTGAGGCAACGGACGAAATGTGGGCTTCCCTCTCCAAGCTTGCCAAAGAATCGGGCGTACTGGCCCGATATCAGCTCGGCTTGTCGCTTTCAATGACCTCCAGTCCCAGGAAGCTGCCGCTCCTGCAAACGATCGCAGATTCGGCCGGGGATGACTCAGAGATCGCGTCGGCGGTACTCAATGCCTCCAGTGGTTTGGAAGGCGCGCTTTTCAATCAACTGTGCGACCAGGGAATATCCGCCAAAACGAACGGGCTCGCCTTTCTGCAACAGCTCGCCGTGGCA
>JBBRIN010000739.1:0-1865 GCA_038221115.1 Tepidisphaerales bacterium | reverse complement strand
GCAGCTCTGGCCTTGGCTGGCGCCGCCATGTCCACCCGCCCGCTTCCTCTCCTGCTTTCGGCACTGGGCATCGGCATCGGTTCCGTGGCGGTCGAGATCATCGTGCCCTATGCCACCCATCTGGCGCCCGAGGCAGTGCGCGGCCAAGTCATCGGCAAGATCATGAGCGGGCTCATGTTCGGCATCATGCTGGCCCGGCCCGCGGCCAGTTTCATCACCGAACTGCTCTCCTGGCACGCCGTTTTCGCGCTCTCCGCGCTGCTGATGATGCTCCTTGCCGCAGTTTTGGGACGCAGCCTTCCGGCGCGCCAACCCACCCCGAAGGTGCGCTATTCCGACCTGTTGAGATCGATGGTCCGCTTGGTGCTGACGACGCCGGCGCTGCGCCGCCGGGCCCTCTATCAAGCCTGCTTGTTCGGCGCCTTCAGCCTGTTCTGGACCATCGTGCCGCTGCTGCTCGCGGGGCCGGATTACGGGCTGTCGCAAGCCGGAATCGCGCTCTTCGCCCTCGCGGGCGCGGCGGGCGCCATCGCGGCGCCGATCGCCGGGCGCATTGCCGACAGCGGACGCCACCGCATGGCGACATGCCTCGCTATCCTGATCGTCGCGGCATGCTTTCCGCTGACGCGTCTTGTTGCTCCAACGTCGAGCATGGCGCTCGTCCTTCTGGTCGCGGCCGCCATTCTGCTCGACCTCGGAGTTTCGGTGAACCTCATACTCGGCCAGCGCCAGATCTTCGTGCTCGGCGCCGAATTCCGCAGCCGGCTCAATGGCATCTACATCGCAACGTTCTTCGGGGGCGGAGCCATCGGCTCGGCCCTGGCGGCTGGGCCTATGCCCGGGGTGGTTGGACTTCCGCCTCCTGGATCGGGGTCTCGTTGCCGCTCATCGCGCTCCTCTACTGGACGTCGGAAGGTTCGAAATCGACGCGATCGCCTCAGTCAAGCCGATGACACCCACCCCACTCGCTTCGAAGTGATCCCGAAGCGGTCGCCTCACCATCTCACCATGCCGCCATCGACGTTCAGCGTCTGGCCCGTAATGAAGCGCGCGTCATCGGAGGCCAGGAAGGCCACGGCGCCGGCGATGTCTTCTGGCTGCCCCTTGCCAGGGATGGCCTGGAGCATCTCCACAAAGCCGAAGCTGTCGTTATGCGGACTTGCCTTCACGCCGTCCGACTCGGTGAGCCCGGGCGTCACCGCATTGACGTTGATGCCGTGCTTGCCCAGTTCGCTCGCCAAGGCGCGGGTGAAGCCGAACACGCCGCCCTTTGCGGCCACGTAAGCCGCCATGTTCGGGGTGCCCGCGAAGATGACGTTCGAGCAGATGTTGACGATGCGGCCCTTGCGGCCAAGCCGCCGCATCATATCGGACGAGGCGCGCGACATCAGGAACACGCCCGTAAGATTGACGTCGATCAGCTTGCGCCAGTGGGCGATGTCGACGTCGTCCCAGGCGATGAACGGCACGATGGCTGCATTGTTGACCAGGATGTCGAGGCCGCCGGCCCGCTTCTCCGTCTCCTCATGAAGCGCCGAAACCTGGGATTCGTTCGACACGTCGCAGGTCACCGCAAAGGCCCCCCCGCCGATGGCCTTTGCGACCGTTTCGGCGCCTCGAGTGTTGATATCCGCTATGGCCACCCGCGCGCCTTCGTGCGCGAGGCGAGCCGCAATGGCTTTGCCGATACCCTGCGATGCACCCGTCACGATCGCGACCTTGTTGTCGAAGCGTCTCGACATGCCAAACCCCCCTGCTTGCGTTTATGAGGCGGCGTCGATGACCCGCATGGCTGCCGCCACTCCGGCACCGATGTCGACGGGGTGACTCAAGGCCCCCAGCGCGCCACCGAGGGCCGAGAGGGC
>JBBRIN010000738.1:0-1869 GCA_038221115.1 Tepidisphaerales bacterium | reverse complement strand
CGACTGCCGCCAGTCGACGCGCGAAATCGGGTCGCCGGACACGAAGCGCCTGAACTGCCAAAAGCTGTCACCTTGCCCGACACGCCTGCGGCCATGCACACCCTGGGCCACCGTTGATGCCACGCGATCGGCCGCGACGAGCAGCGGCGGCAGCCGCGCACCGAGCGCCTCCGCCGCCAGGGTCCTGTTTGGCGGTTTATCCAATCTTGCCGACCAAACGATCGATCACGTCGATCAGCACGATCCCATCAGCACGAGCCGAGAAGCTTAGTGCCATGCGATGGCGCAATACCGGACGAGCCAAAGCGGCGACGTCATCGATGCTGGGTGCCAGTCGTCCCCCGAGCAATGCCCGGGCGCGGGAGGCCAGCATCAGGGCCTGCGCGGCACGCGGTCCGGGACCCCACGCAACGTGGCGGCGAACGATGTCATCGCCGGCGGTCTCCGGCCGGCAACCGCGCACCAGCGCAAGTATCGCATCCAGCACTTTCTCTCCCACCGGCAGGCGCCGAACCAGGGTTTGCGCCATCAGCAGATCATCCGCGCTCATGGCCTGGACAGGCCGCGCGTCCTGCGAGCCGGTGGTGGCGAGCAACATGGCGCGCTCGGCGTCGAGATCAGGATAAGTGACGTTCACTTCCAACAGGAAGCGGTCGAGTTGCGCCTCGGGCAGCGGATAGGTGCCTTCCTGCTCGATCGGGTTCTGCGTTGCCAGAACGTGAAATGGGCGCGGCAAGGCGTGCTCGACCCCGCCGATCGCAACGCGCTGTTCCTGCATCGCCTGCAGCAGCGCCGACTGGGTGCGCGGGCTTGCGCGGTTGATCTCGTCGGCCATCAGCAACTGGCAGAACACCGGGCCGGGGACAAAGCGGAAGGCGCGCCGCCCCTCGGTTTCATCCAGCACCTCACTGCCCACGATGTCCGCCGGCATCAGGTCCGGGGTGAACTGGATGCGCTTCGTGGCCATCCCGAGGACAACGCCCAGCGTTTCGACCAGACGGCTTTTGCCCAGGCCGGGCACGCCTACGAGCAGGACGTGGCCACCCGACAATAATGTGATCAAAGTTTGATCGATGACCTCATCCTGGCCGAAGATTACTCGCCCAATGGCCCCGCGGACCTGCGCAATTCGAGCGCCAAGCGCATCGGTTGCAGCCAGGATCGCGTTTGAGTCATCATTCATGAAACCAGCCCGGTTGAAGTAAGCCTGTGGCGTGTCAGCCATACCGCCCAACATACGGATTTTACCTTCCGCGTTTGCGATCAATGAGACATATAGGCTCTTTCGCCGACGGGGGGATGCTACCTATATCGCGGTCTGGTTAGGAAGGTCCGCTTCCAGTGGAGAAGATAGGTGAACGACCAAGGCGCACCCACCGATCTCGCTGC
This sequence comes from Tepidisphaerales bacterium, assembly GCA_038221115.1. Taxonomy (GTDB): domain Bacteria; phylum Planctomycetota; class Phycisphaerae; order Tepidisphaerales; family Tepidisphaeraceae; genus JANXVV01. The sequence continues at coordinate 480 of JBBRIN010000738.1, read as the reverse complement.
TGCCAAATTGGATGATCGGCGGGTTGATGATGCGCTTGCCTGTTGCTCGGAGCGCGTACGGTCGGCGAAACCCGCTCGCGTCCCAGCAGAATGCGGCGACCTACCCTTCCTGATCAAGCGCGACGGCACGTGGCTGTATCGCGGCACTCCGATCAACCGCAAGGAGATGGTTTGCCTTTTCGCAAGCGTGCTGCGGCGGGAAGAAGACGGAAGCTGGTGGCTGCAAACCCCGGCGGAGCGTGGCCGCATCCAGGTTGAGGATGCGCCGTTTGTGGCGGTTGAACTGGATTGGGCCGGCGACGGGCGCCACCAGGTATTGTCGTTCCGAACAAACATCGATCAGGTGGTCACCGCCGGATCGGAGCATCCAATTCGCGTCTCTCAGGATCTGATCACCTGCGAGCCGATCCCATATATCTTCGTCCGTCCCGGCGCCGCCGGCCACCTCGCCGTAGAAGCCCGTATCAACCGCGCCACGTA
>JBBRIN010000737.1:0-1876 GCA_038221115.1 Tepidisphaerales bacterium | reverse complement strand
GGCGTTGGCCGTGGCCGCGCTCGGCGCCGTGGCCGAACGCCTTTTGCTGCGCCGTTTGCCCGGCGATCAACTGGCGCAGGTGCTGGTGACGCTGGGCCTGTCGTTCATGGTCGCGGACTTGTGCCTGATGTTGTGGGGCGGCGATCCGCTCAATGTCACCACGCCCGACGGGCTCGGCGGCTTCCTGCGCGTCGGCACCATCGCATTTCCCATGTACCGGCTGGCGATCATTGTCATCGCCGCGCTGGTGGCCATCGGCCTTTGGCTGTTGCTCGACCGCACGCGGCTTGGCGCCATGATCCGCGCCGGCGTTGACGACCCCGACATGGCGCGCGTCGTCGGCATCCGTGTCTCGCAGCTTTTCACCATCGTCTTTGCGCTCGGCGCGGGGCTCGCCGCTTTCGCCGGGATTATCGGCGGACCGATCTTGTCGGTCTACCCGGGCCTCGATCAGGACATGCTGCCGCTGGCGCTTGTGGTGGTCATTCTCGGCGGCACCGGCAGCCTGCTCGGCTCCTTCGTCGGCAGCATCATCGTCGGCTTCTTGTATAATTTCGGTCAGGCGCTGCTGCCCGAGCTCGCTTATTTCGTGCTGTTCATGCCGATGCTGCTGGTGCTGCTGCTGCGGCCGCAGGGATTATTCGGAAGGCACGTGCCATGAGCGCGCGCCTTATTGCCATCGGTATCGCCCTCGTGGCGCTGGCCACCCTGCCCTTATGGGCGAGCGGCATCTATTACATCAATGTCAGCAGCCAAATTTTGTTCTACGCGGTCTTCGCGCTCGGTTTGAACGTGCTGGTCGGTTACGCCGGCCTGGTGTCGCTCGGCCACGCAGCTCTGTTCGGCATCGCCGCTTACGTCACCGGCTACATGCTGCAAATCGGCTATGGCCACACCGCGGCGATCTTGGCTGCGCTGATCGTCGGCGTCGCCTCGATGGCGGTCTACGCCGTGCTGTCGCTGCGCTCGACCGGCATCGGCTTCATCATGATCACGCTGGCGCTGGGTGAAATTCTCTGGGGCCTAGCCTACCGCTGGATCAGCCTGACCGGCGGCGACAACGGCATCAACCTGCATGGCCGCCCGGCGCCGTTCGGCGTGTCGCTCAGTTCGGTGAACGCGTTTTACTATACGTCGCTGATCATATTTGTCCTTTCAGTCACGGCGGTGGCGATCTTCGTGCGCTCGCCGTTCGGCGCGGCGCTGATGGGCACACGCGACCAGCCACGCCGCATGAATGCGCTCGGCTATCACGTCTGGATGATCCGGTTTTACGCCTGCCTGTTCTCAGGGCTGCTGACCAGCGTGGCCGGCATTCTGTTCGTCTACTACAACCAGTTCATCAGCCCGCAGACGCTGGCGCTGACATCTTCCGCCGAAGTGCTGCTGATGGTGATTTCCGGCGGGCCGGGCACCTTGCTCGGGCCGATCGTTGGCGCCGGTTTGGTGGTCGTGGTCAAGAACGTCGTGTCTGGGTTCATCGAGCGCTGGAATTTCCTGCTCGGCGCCATCTTCGTCGCCATCGTCATCCTGATGCCCGAAGGCTTGGTGCCTGGAACCGCACGGTTGTGGCGGCTGGCTTGGCGCAAGCGCGCGCCGCGCGCCGTCGCGCCTCCGCCGGCAACGGAGGGCGCACCATGAGCGCGCTTACCGTTACCGGGCTGTGCAAGGCATTCCAAGGCCTGCACGTGACAACCAACGTCAACCTCAATGTCGAGCCGGGCGAGCGGCGGTTGATCATTGGCCCCAACGGCGCCGGCAAGACAAAGCTGTTCAATTTGATCACCGGCGAACTCACGCCCGACAAAGGCTCGATCCACCTGTTCGGGCAGGACATCACCAAGACGCCGAGCCGCCAACGCCCGCATCTCGGCAT
>JBBRIN010000736.1:0-1877 GCA_038221115.1 Tepidisphaerales bacterium | reverse complement strand
CTCCTCCTGCACCCGGTAGCGCGGGCTTTCCAGCCTGCGGGAACCTTTCACAGGCTGGAAAGCCTGTGCTACGCTGCTGAACGCGCATACGATACCACGCGGAGGGCGCATGACGGCATCACACACGGATCGCATCACGGTAGTCCAAGGCGACATCACGACGCAGCGGGTGGACGCGATTGTCAATGCGGCGAACACGTCGCTGCTCGGCGGCGGCGGGGTGGACGGCGCGATCCACCGCGCGGCGGGGCCGGGGCTACTCGCGGAGTGCCGGACGCTCGGCGGCTGCCCGACAGGCGAGGCGCGAATCACGAAGGGATGCAACCTCCCCGCCAAGTGGGTGATTCACACCGCCGGCCCCGTCTGGCACGGCGGCACACATAACGAAGATGAGTTGCTGGCACGCTGCTACCGCAGTTGCTTCGCCCTCGCGGTGGAGCACGCCATCCGCACCATCGCCTTCCCCGCCATCAGCACCGGCATCTACGGCTTCCCCCTCGCCCGCGCCACCCGCATCGCCATCACCGAAACTACCCGCTTGCTCGCGGACAACGCGGAAATCGCGGAAGTGCACTTTGTTTGCTTCAGCACGGAAAGCTATCGCGCGTACCGCACAACGATTAATGAAGTATGGCAAGAGAGAGGAAGGGAAAACCGATGAGCACGCAACGTGTCGGTGGCAATGAAGAAATCATCATCGTCGGTGGGGGCGTGATCGGGTGTGCGATTGCGTATGAGTTGGCGAAGGCGGGGGAGCGGGTGACGCTGCTCGAACGGAACGCGCTGGCGCAGGAGGCGTCGTGGGCGTCGGCAGGGATTATCTCGTCGCCGGGGCCGGGGACGGGAGAGTTCGGGCTGCGCTCCTTCCGCCGCTATCCCGCGCTGATCGCTGCGGTCGAGGAAAGCGCCGGGATGCGCGTCGGCTGGAATCAGACAGGCGAAACCTCCCTGATCGGCGCGGACAACGACCCGCGCCCCTTGCAGGACGTGATGGAATGGCAGCGACGGCACGGCCTCCATGTCGAATGGCTCGAAGGCGCGGCGCTCCGCGAACATGAGCCGGTCCTCGCCCCGCAGATCACGGCGGCGATCTACGAGCGCGATGCCGGCAGCCTGCGCGTCCACATGCTGGCTCAGGCGCTCGCCCGCGCTGCGACGAACCACGGCGCGACGATCCGCGAGTACACGCCCGCGCTCGGCCTCGAAACAACCGGCGACCGCGTAACCGGCGTGCGCACCGCCGAGGGCGTCGTTGGCGCGGATGTCGTCGTGCTGGCGGCGGGGGCGTGGAGCAAGGGGATCGGCGATCTCGCGGGGCTGCATGTGCCGACGATTCCCGTCCACGGGCAGATGATGGCGATTGCCGACCCGCCCGTGCCGCTCCGCACCGTCGTCGCGGGCGGCGGCATGTACCTCCTGCCCCGCGCAGATGGCACGATTGCCGTTGGGGCGACGGTGGATCAGACCGGCTTCGCCAAGCGCGTCACGCCGACCGGCATCAACGAACTGATCGCGCTGGTGGAGCAGTTCGCACCCTCGCTGAATGGCGCGCGACTCGTGCAGACCTGGTCCGGCCTCCGGCCTGGCAGCGCAGACGGTGCGCCGATCATCGGCCCCGCGCCGCATCGCGATGGCCTGTGGATCGCGACCGGCCACTTTCGAGGCGGCGCGCTGCTCGCGGCAGTGACGGGCGAATTGGTCGCCGCCGGTATCCGCAGCGGTGTCGTGGACCCGCTTCTTGCCCCCTTCACCCCGGCGCGCTTCCCCTGAAACCGACGCGCCTTCGGCGAAAAGGCGAAACACTACATAATTTCTACGCAGTCCAATGAATGCGTATTCAGATTTCATCTCGCGCCCATTGACCTACTCCGATGGAG
>JBBRIN010000735.1:0-1907 GCA_038221115.1 Tepidisphaerales bacterium | reverse complement strand
GTTAATCGTCTTGATAATCTCGAAAATCTTGCGGACGATCAGAGGCGCAAGCCCCAGTGATGGTTCGTCCAGCAGCAGAAGCGTGGGCCGCGCCATCAGTGCCCGCGCGATCGCGAGCATTTGTTGTTCACCGCCGCTCAGCGTGCCCGCGCGCTGGCGACGCCTCTCGGCAAGGATGGGGAAGAGGCGAAAGTTCCGCTCCAGGCTTTCTTCGATCTCCTCGCGACTGGTGCGCTGATAGCCGCCCAGCAGGAGGTTTTCATGGATCGTCAAATCCGGAAAAACCTGCCGGCCTTCGGGGACATGGCTGATGCCAAGGCGAACGACCTCGTGCGGCTTTAGCGTGTGAAGCGGAACGGCGGCCGAGCCATAATCCAGCAAGGTTTCCCTGCGCGAATTTGCCTCAGGAATTTCCTGCAACTGCGGTGTCGCCGTCTTCCAATACATTGTGCCGGCAGTGGGCTGGCTCAAGCCGCTGATCGTGCGGAGCAGCGTGGTTTTCCCCGCGCCGTTGGAGCCGATGAGCGTGACGATCTCGCCGGCGTTGACGGTGAGGTTGACCGAATGCAGGGCGCGGACCGCGCCGTAGTTGACGGAGAGATTCTTGACGATGAGCATGGGAAAGCGCGGCGGAAGGGAGGATGCGATGCGGATGGGAACGGGCGTACAGCGTACGGTCGGGAGGCCGAGGGGGTGCGCCGGACGGCGGTTCAGCATCCGCCGCCGAACCGACCGACGAAGTACAACAGGTCCTCGATCGTCACGCCGCCATCATGCAGGCCGGTGGCGCTGCCGTCGTCCACATCGGCATCGCGCGTTCCCGCGGCGTAGGCGTTGAGGAAGGCCTGGAGATCGGCGGCGTTCACCGTGCCGTCGCCGTCGAAGTCGGCATCGCAGACGCGCGTGAGGCCTGTCGCGCGGACCACGAGGGCGAAGTCGGCATCGCGCTGCGGGGTCGAGAGGCGGGCGTCCTGCACGATTTCATCCCCGAAGATTTCGACGCGCCAGAGGCCGGGGGGGACGGTGGTGAGGAAGACATTTTCGACGGTGTTGAGTCGGTCGGAGACGCCGCCGCTGGCGCTGATCGGCTGGGCCATGAGGCCGTTGTTGCCCCAGGAGGTTGAGGGCGAGGGGGCATCGGTGGGTGTCGAGACCTTCATCGAGAGGTCGTTGATGCGCGCGACTGAGGAGGCGGTGGTGCCGGGGGGATCGTTGAAGATCATGGTGGCGCGGAACTTGGTCGCGCCCGCGGGGATGCGGAAGCGGTAGACGCGCGAGGTGAAGGGGCGGAGGGGTTGGGACTGATCGACGATGAAGGTTTCGGCGCGGGCGTCGTACATCTCGCGGAGGTCGGGCATGCCCCAGCCCTGGCGCACGCGGCCGATGGTGTTGGGCGCGCTGAAGGGGTAGACGAAGGCGGTGTTGATCATGAGGGCCTTGGCGGTCGCGGCGTGGCAGCGGTCGGCGAAGACGCTCGGGCCGCCGCCGAAGCCGGGGAAGACGTTCTCGTGCCACATTTGAAACAGGAGGCCGAAGTGTCCGGCGACGATGGGCGTGGCGGCGCTGGTGCCGCCGAAGGCGGGGTCGTAGGCGGAATCGGAGATATCGGAGGTGGTGAGAACGCTGTCGTAGAAGTGGCAGAGGTCGGGCTTGGTGCGGCCGTCGGCGGCGGGGCCGATGCTCGCGCCCGAGACGCGGTCGTCGGCGCGCGTGAGCGTGTTGTTGTGCTGGATCCCGCCGACGGAGACGATGTTTTTGGCCCAGGCTTGCGGGCGGGATTGGGTGGAGCCGCTGTTGGATTGGGACTGGCAGATGAGGATGTCATTGCGGAAGATGATGTCGTCCATCTGCATGGCTTCGGTGGTGTAGGCGGTGGTGAGGTTGCCACCCCAGCTGTTGCTCTGGAA
>JBBRIN010000734.1:0-1914 GCA_038221115.1 Tepidisphaerales bacterium | reverse complement strand
CCGGGCAGCTCCGCATGTTCGCCAGCATGGTCGAGGAAGGCTCCTGGGTAGACGCCCGCATCGACCGCGCCAACCCGCAGCGCCAACCGGTGCCCAAGCCCGACGTCCGCCGCATGCTGATCCCCATCGGCCCCGTCGTCGTTTTCGGCGCCAGCAACTTCCCTCTGGCATTTTCCGCCGCCGGCGGCGACACCGCCTCAGCCCTCGCCGCCGGATGCTCCGTCGTCGTCAAGGGCCACCCCTCCCACCCCGCCACCAGCGAAATGGTCATGGGCGCCGTTCTAAAGGCCGCCGCGTCCACCGGAATGCCCGATGGCATCGTCTCCCTCATTCAGGGAATCACCCCCGACGTCAGCCTCGCCCTCGTGCGGCATCCCTTGGCGAAGGCCGTTGGATTCACCGGCTCCCTGCGTGCCGGCCGCGCACTCTTCAACGCCGCCGCCGCGCGCCCGGAGCCCATTCCCGTCTATGCCGAAATGGGCAGCGTCAACCCCGTCTTCGTCTTGCCGCGCGCCTTGAAGGAGCGCGGCCCCCAGATCGCCGACGGCCTGAAGAATTCCGTCACCCTCGGCGTCGGACAGTTCTACACCAACCCCGGCGTCATCGTCGCCCTCGCCGACGCCGCAACCAAATCGTTCGCCGCTCATCTGTCCTCCCTCATCTCCGCTGCCCCCGCCGGAACCATGCTCAACGCCGGAATGGGCAAAGGCTTCGCCGACGGCATCAAAAAACTTTCCAACTCCCCCGGCGTCCGCATCGCCGGCAAAAGCGCCGCCGCAACCACCCTTCCCACCCAGGCCGCCCCCGTCCTTTTCGAAACCGACGCCGCAACCTTCCTCGCCGATCCTCACCTCCGCGAAGAGCTCTTCGGCCCCTCCACCATGCTGGTCATCGGCGAGTCAAAATCGCAACTCGAAGCGATCGCCCGCGGCCTCGAAGGCCAACTGACCGCCACCATACATGCCGCCGACGGCGAACTCGCCGAGTACGCCGACCTTATACACATTCTCGAACGAAAAGCCGGCCGCCTCGTCTTCAACTCCTACCCCACCGGCGTCGAAGTCTGCGCCGCCATGCAACACGGCGGGCCCTACCCCGCCACCACCGACTCCCGCACCACCTCGGTTGGCGGCGCTGCAATCGAGCGCTTCGCACGCCCCGTCTGTTACCAGGATTTCCCCCCCAACGCCCTCCCCGAAGAACTCACCGACACAAACCCCCGCCGTATCTGGCGACTCGTCGATGGCCAGCGCACCCAGTCATAAAAAAAGAGCGGCATGGTCACCCCCCGGTGACCATGCCGCCTCAAATCTCTTACGTACGCGGCGTGGTCCGCTTCAGCGACCACGTCAACACCCGAGGCAAACCTACGCTAGTGCAGCGACCGCTGCCCCGGCGCGTGAGCGATCACGTAAGGCCTTCGACGTTCCCCCGCGCTCTCCGCGTGAACCCCTACCCCCGTGTGCGCGTTCTGCTCGATAAACTTCATTGTCGACGCCGCAAGCCCCACCTGTGGCTCCTCCGCCTCGCACAGGCTCAGCACGTCAAACACCTTCTCAACCGCATCCACCCGCCGCTGCAGCGCTCGACCTGACTTGTCGAAGCATTGCTCCAGATTGCCGCCACCGGCAGCACGATGTTCGAGCACCAGATCGATCGCACAACGATCCTGTTTGCTAAGCTTAATCCGCATAATTCCCCAAACCTTCTTCTGCCAACTCATCGTTGGCGTGCCATTCCGGCACTAGACAACAGTCTCCCCGGCGATCTTCGTCATGGAGTCCGTCAACGTGTCATACAGCCGAACATCCATTGCTACGTCAGTGCGCGGTGGTTTTGTTCTCCACTCGGTTCTGATTTGTCGCCCGCCATCGGTCTGCGAAGTACGCCACCGCCGCGTGAAGTCTTGATTTG
>JBBRIN010000733.1:0-1928 GCA_038221115.1 Tepidisphaerales bacterium | reverse complement strand
CTTCCGCGAAGCCGCGACGGCCACCTACCGCTTCCTCGGCGATCGCGGCCACGCCCTGCCATCCTTCGAGGCCTACTACCGCCGCCAATTCCGCGCCGTCCGCTGGGCCTACCTCTGGGCCAAGCTCCGCCGCCGCGAATTCGACAGCCTGGCTTTGCTCGGGCGCTTCTGCCGCGACATCGGCGCCAATCTCGACCAAGCCGCCTTGCTCGAACTGGCGTGGCTCTGGTACGCCCCCCTCACCCGTCGCTGCTCCGTCGAAGACGACCTCCCCGACACCCTCGATCGCCTGCGCCGCTCCGGCTTTCAACTGGCGATTGTCTCCAACACCTTCATCGCGCCCAAGGTTCACGACCGCCACCTGGCCGATGTCCACTTGCTTCGCTTCTTCCCCGTCCGCGTTTATTCAAGTGAACTCGGCTACCGCAAGCCCGACGCACGCATCTACCAGACCGCCCTCGACCGCCTCGGCGTGTCCGCCTCCGACGCCTTGTTCGTCGGCGACCTCATGAAGACCGACATCATCGGCGCCCGCCGCCTCGGCATGCCCACCGTGCTCAAGCAGCCGTGGGGCACCGCGCGCCGTCATCGCCTTGCCGATTTCGTCATCCGTCGCCTCGCCGATCTGCCGGATGTCATCGCCAAGCTGCAGCGGGAGATCCCCCGACCCATCGAGCGGATCGAGGTCGCCCGCTTCCCCGTCACGTCCATCTAGCTCAGATCAGCTGATCCAGCCCCCCAAACCCCAGCATCTCGTGCGTGAAGAACGGCTCGGCATATGCCGTCCCAATCCGGCTGCCAAAGTACGCCGATATCGTCCTCGCCATCTCCGGCACAAATCCACTCGGCCCCGCAAACTGCGACGCATAACAGTTTACCGCCTCGATCTTCTTCTCGATCGTGTCGCTCACGTCGATGCAAAAGTTCGGCGTGAAATTCATCCGCAGGTGCGTGCAGAAATAATAGATCACCCTCTTCGGATAGCACGGCTCACCAGGAATATCTGTCTTCGTCAGCTTCGCATCAAACCGCGCATCCTCCGCAATCCGCGTCACCGCGACATGATCCGGGTGCGCGTCGATCGGATACGGCACAAAAAGCCAGTCCGCCCTGTGCTGACGAATCACCGCCGCCAGCTTGTGCCGGCTCGCAACATCGTGAACCACCTGCCGGTTAGCCAACCCCACCAGTGTTCGCCCAACCCCCAGCACCTTCGCCGCCGCCGCCGACTCGCGCGCTCGAATCTCCGGTGAACCCAGCGGTGTCGGCTCCCCGTTCGTCATGTCCACAAGATGAACCCGATGCCCCTGCCGCGCAAGCTTCAGAATGGTTCCCCCCATTCCCAATTCCTGATCGTCCGGATGCGGCCCAATGATAAGGATCGATGCCATGGTGCCTCATCATAGGTCAACGAACCCGCCATCACGGAGCCTTGGCCGCCGGAGGAACCAGATCCTGAATCGTAAACCGCATCTCCCCGCGAAGCCGTTTCAAAGCAAAACCAATCGCCACCTGCGCCCCGTCCGCGTCAACAGGAGCCAGCAGCATCGACGCCGACACCGCATAGCTCACATACCGCTCCGCCTCAAACGGCTGCTTATCCATCGGCGTCATCATCCGCGCCATGTCCGCCGTCGCTCCCTCCGGCAGTGCAGCGCACACCTGGGCGTATTGACTGTCGCGCGCAAAAAATGCCAGCACCGGCAGATAACGGGCGCGAATCGGCATGAATTTGTCCATCGCGCCCGGTGTTTCAGTCATGAACCCCGCAAACGCCGCCGACATCGCCTGCTGCAACGGCGCAACGAGCGCGCGCGCCTGCTCCGCCGTAATCGTGAAATCCACCCACCGATCCAGCATCGGCACCGCCCCAAGATTCTTCTCCAGCGCCGCCGCCATCTTCAGCGAGTCCGACAGGTCGCTCACCG
>JBBRIN010000732.1:0-1940 GCA_038221115.1 Tepidisphaerales bacterium | reverse complement strand
GGTGGAGGACGGGGGCTCCGGTGCGGGTGGGGTTCAGCACCGCGCGGGAATTGGGGTGGATGTTTTATACGCATCGGGTTCGGACGATGATGGAGCCGCACGCGATTGAGCGATACCTGGATATCGCCGAGGCGTTCGGATGCCCGAGGGGGCCGGTGGAGTTTACGTTTGCGACAACGGAGGCAGATCGGGCGGCGGTGGCGGCGCTGGTGCCGGAGGGGCGTCGGTTTGCGGTGCTGATTCCGGGGACGAACTGGCTGACAAAGCGGTGGCCGGTGGAGCATTTTGCGGCGCTGGTGGAGCCGCTCAAGGCGCTCGGGATGGAGACGGTGGTTGCGGGATCGGCGGCGGATTTTGCGTTGGGAGAGCGGATCGGCCGGGGGGGCGGCGGGTTGAACTTGTGCGGTAAGACAAACCTGCGGCAACTGGCGGCGTTGCTGGAACGCGCGGAGCTGGTGATCGCGAATGATAGTGGTCCGATGCATATTGCAGCGGCGCTGGGGCGGCCGCTGGTGACGCCGTTCGGGCCGACCAATCCCGTGCGGACGGGCCCCTATCGGCGGCTGGATACGGTGATTCGGCTGGAGGTCGCGTGCAGCCCGTGTTATCAGCGGACGTGTTCGCATCAAACGTGCTTGCGCGAGTTGAAGCCGGAGTGGGTAATGGCGCAGGTGAAGCGGGCGGTTGGGCGGCGATGAATGTGCCTGTCCGTGAGGAGATCGAACACTACCGGCGTAGGGCTGGCGGATGGAGAGGGCGCGCTTGCGATTTTAATATCGGCGAGCGCTCTGTAAACTCCAGCGGCTCATGACATACACGATATACTTCAGAGACGTTGCCAAAGCTTCGCTCAAACGGATGTCGCCGGATGTATCTCGGCGGGTTTTGGGTAAGATTGAGCGGTTGCGTAACGATCTTGCCGGTGACGTGAAGCGGTTGAAGGCGTTTGTCCCAAACTACAGGCTGCGGGTTGGTGATTGGCGCGTGTTGTTCGAGGTCGATTCTGAGAGGATCATCGTTCACGACATCAAGCATCGATCCGAAGCGTACGAGTGAATGGCGAGGTCGGTCATGGTGAAAACGAAATACGACGTGCTTGTGCGAAACGGCAGGGAGCGCTTCATCGTCATCCCCGAGAAGGATTACCAGGCGTTGCGTGAGCAACTGCAAGACCAAGCCGACTTTCGCGCCATCGAGGAATCTAAAAAGCGTAACGCCGGCCGCCCGCTCATCCCCTTCGAGCAGGTCAAGCGCGAGCTGGGATTGTCCAAACCGGGGTTATCCAGGGGCCGCAAAAAGCGCAATGCCTGAAAGTCTTGTAGTGTCCGCTGGTACTCCCGTGGACCATTCTTCACCCAGCGAATTGCTTCATTGTCCGATCGCGAACGGGGCGACGGCGCGGCAGGAGTCGATCGCCCGGCGGAGCCATGGGCGGGCGACGTCGCCGCAGAGGAACCGCGGCTCGCCGGCAGGTGGCGGGCGTGAAGAAAAACGTGCCGCCGGGGCGGAAGGCGCGGCGATCGTTCGGCAGGATGTGATATAAGTAGCCGAGCGGTTGGGTCGGGTCGAGAATGGGTCCGCCGGAGTTCTCACATGAAAATCGTCGACGAGTTCGTTCGGACCATGAAGCAACGTCTCCTTGCCGACGCGCGATTTCCGTCGGACGTTTTCACCGACTATCGATATGTTTTCGGCACCGATCGATGCTGCCATACACGGACAATCGATCTTGTTTTTGAGGTGGCTCAAGGCCTTCCCGGCGTCGCAAGCGTTGATGGGAACCGGGCCCTTGTCCGCGAGTAACACATCACCCGTCTGCAACGGTTTTCACCGGCAGTGCCGGTAGCTTCCCGGTTTGCAGCCATTCCCGCAACGCCGCGGCGAGGGTTTTCGTCGGGTCGTGGCCGCGCAGACGCAAGGTGCGGTAGACGCTCATCAGC
>JBBRIN010000731.1:0-1950 GCA_038221115.1 Tepidisphaerales bacterium | reverse complement strand
CGGGCGGCGGAGACTTCGCATCGGCTACCCCCCCACCGGCGACGGGCTTTCTGGCCAACGCGCGCGCCACGATCTTCCGAAGGCCGGCGACGAGGGCATCGACGTCTTCGAACGTGTTGTACAACGCGAAGGAGGCGCGCGTCGTGGAGCCGATCGTGAAACGATCCATCACCGGTTGGCAGCAGTGGTGTCCGGTGCGGACGGCGATTCCCTCCGCGTCTAGCTCGGTACCCAGATCGAGAGACGAGATCGGAGGGTCTTCCATGACGAAAGAGATGACGCCCGCTTTGCGCTTGGCGGTGCCGATGATACGAAGGCCCGGGATGGTGGAGAGCTGGGCGGTGGCGTAATGGAGCAACTCGTGCTCGTGGTCGGCGAATTGGTCGTAGCCGATGGAAAGGACGTAGTCGATGGCAGCGCCCAGTCCGATAGCGCCGGCGATATTCGGAGTGCCCGCTTCGAACTTATTGGGCAGGTCGGCGTATTCGGTGTGCTCAAACGTGACGGATTTGATCATGTCGCCGCCGCCCATGTAGGGCGGCATCGCATCGAAGAGGGCGCGCTTGCCATAGACGACGCCGATGCCAGTGGGGCCGAAAAGTTTGTGGCCGGAGAAGCAGTAGAAGTCGGCGTCGATCCTCTGCACATCGAGCTGGAAATGGCCGACCCATTGCGCGCCGTCGATCAGAACGACCGCGCCGACGGCGTGCGCCTGCCGAATGATCTCCTCCACGGGATTGATGCTGCCCAGCGAGTTGGACACGTGGTTGACGGCCACCATCTTCGTGCGCGACGACAGGAGCTTTGCGAATTCGTCCATCCGCAGCTCGCCGGCGTCGTTCATCGGGATGACGCGAAGGCGAGCCCCCACGGCGTCGGTGGCCATCTGCCAGGGGACGATGTTCGAGTGGTGCTCCATCGCACTGACGATGATTTCATCACCCGCCTCGAGGAAGACGCGAGACCAACAAGCGGCGACGAGGTTGATCGCCTCGGTGGTGCCGCGCGTAAAGATGATTTGGGCGGGATCCGGGGCGTTCAGGAACTTCTGGACCTTGATCCGCGCGCCTTCGTAAAGCTCGGTCGCGAGTTGTGAGAGGTGGTAGACGCCGCGGTGGACGTTGGCGTTTTGGGTCTCGTAGTAGCGGGAGATCGCCTCGATGACGGCGCGGGGCTTTTGGGTCGTGGCGCCGTTGTCGAGATAGACGAGGGGGTGGCCGCGCGATTGGGTGTGCAGGATGGGAAAGTCGGCGCGGACCTTGACGGCGTCGAACGTTTTGCCTCCGGGATGAGTGTCGGCGGCTTTCATGGGATTTGCGAATGAGCAAGCGGACGCGGTTTGCTCGCGAAACCAGCTAGATCATCAATCTACGATTTTAGCGCGCTTTCTCGTCGTGCGATCCAAGATCAGTAATGCGCAGGTCCTGCGGAAGCCCGTGCTGGGCGGCCATGTAATCTTCCAGGCGGCGGCGGACAGGGCCGACGCGAATGCGGCGAGTCACGTCCGCGGCGAACGCGTAACTCATCAGATGCCGGGCGGCCTCAAGGCTCACGCCGCGGCTGCGAAGGTAAAACACCGCCTCCTCATCGACCGGGCCGGTCGTCGAGCCATGCGTACACTTCACGTCATCTGCGTAAATCTCAAGCGCCGGCTGACTGTTCATGTACGCATCGTCGCTAAGCAGCAGCGACTTGCTGGTCTGTTTGCTGTCCGTCTTCTGCGCCTCCTTCTGGACGAAGATCTGGCCCTTGAAGACACAGGTGGATTTGCCCGCGAGAACGTGCTTGTAGAGCTCGTGGCTGGGGCAGTTGGCTTTCTCGTGATGGAGCAGCGTGTGATTGTCGCAGTGTTGCGCGCCGCCGAGCAGCACAAGGCCATTGAGGGTGGCGTCAGCATATTCGCCGTTCATCTTCACGTTGAGGTCATTGCGGGTGAGCCGCCCCCCCACC
>JBBRIN010000730.1:0-1957 GCA_038221115.1 Tepidisphaerales bacterium | reverse complement strand
CGTGAGCCCCTCATTCGGGGTGCTGGCACCGTCTTTGGTCAAGCCTATCGGGACGTCAGAGCCACTTCCCATTTCCCAGAAGACGGCGACGCTCGGCTTGAAGCGGGTGATCTTGAACAGCGTCTTAGCGTTGTTGTTCGCTTCCGGTGGAGGTTGCCACCGGGTCTTTCCGCTGAGGCATCCGTTCATCACATACGTTGTGATAGCGGACACGCGATGGTCTCCCTCAATCGGTGCCGCGTCATCAGGACACCGCCACACTTTCGCTGTTCCGAGCTGATCCCAGAACACACCGCGCTGAAGATCCGTCACGTTGAACCTTGGATAGGCGGCGCGGTTGCGGCCGTCGTAGAGCCATCCTGCGTAGGGCCCGGGCGTGGTTGGCTTGGCGTTGGCCCCTTCGCCCCAGTTCGTCCACGGCAATGCCCCTTTCCACTGCGTGGAGTAAAGGATCAGCGCCGACATCAATTGCTTATGCTGGGCGAGACACTTGACGGTGTTGGCGGCCTTGCGCGCCTTGGAAAGTGAAGGCAGCAGAATCGAGATGAGGAGTGCAATGATCCCAATCACCACCAACAGTTCAACCAAGGTGAAGCCGCGCTTTAGACGTGGGGGCGAATTTCTCAATGGTGTCCTCACTTCGGCGTTGAAAGCTATGCAAACGATATGCGCAAAGCACTATATCCCATGTCCATCGCCCCTGTAAGCAAAAAACGATGAGGATGCGCGGGTCGTGGTACTTCTATCACCGGCGACGAGCCGATGGGGCCTCGTTTTTCAAGCCCAATCCGCGGATGACCCGGACTCATGAACTCTTATCACACGGCCCACGGGTCCGTGAGTACATGCGAAATTTGCACTCATCGGGCCATTTATCGGGCGTATTCGACCGCCCGCACCTCGCGGATGAGGGTCACCTTGATCTCGCCGGGGTAGGTCATCTCGGTCTCGATCTTCTTGGCGATGTCGCGGGCGACTTTCATGGCAATTTTGTCATCGACGAGTTTGGCGTCGACCAGCACGCGGATCTCGCGGCCGGCCTGGATGGCATACGCCTGGCGAACGCCCTCAAAGCCCTTGGCCAAATCTTCCAGGTCTTGCAATCGCTTCACGTAGCGCTCCAGGCTTTCGCGGCGGGCGCCGGGACGGCTGGCGCTGATGGCGTCGGCGGCCATGATGATCCAGGTGTAGGGCGTGGTCGGGGGGACGTCGCCGTGGTGGGCAACGGTCGCATTCAGCACCGCTTCGGACTCGTTGAAGCGCTTGAGGAACTCCATGCCGATTTGCGGGTGGCCGCCCTCGGTCTCGTGGTCCATGGCCTTGCCGATGTCGTGGAGCAGGCCGCAGCGGCGGGCGATGGTGCCGTCGAGGCCGAGCTCGTCGGCGATGGTTTGCGAGAGGTAGGCGACTTCCATCGAATGCTTGAGGACGTTCTGGCCGTAGCTGGTGCGGAAGCCGAGGCGGCCGAGCATGGGGATGATGGGCTTGGCGATGTTGGGGAGGTTGGCCTCCTGGACGGCCTCCTTGCCGATCTTCATCAGCTCTTCTTCCATCTCCTTGCCGACCTGGACGACGATTTCTTCGATTCGGGCGGGGTGGATGCGGCCGTCCTGCACGAGGCGCTCGAGGGAGATGCGGGCGATTTCGCGGCGGACGGGGTCGAAGCAACTGACGACGACGATGCCGGGGGTGTCGTCGATGATGACGTCGACGCCGGTGGCTTTTTCGAAGCTGCGGATGTTGCGTCCCTCGCGGCCGATGACGCGGCCCTTCATGTCATCCGACGGGATCTGCACGGTGCTGACGGTGTGATCGCTGGTCTGATCGCCGGCGTAGCGCTGGATGGCTTGAAGGATGATGTTGCGGCTCTTTTCCTTCGCTTCTTCCTGCGCCTGCTCGGTGACCCTTTGAATCAGCTCGCCGGCTTCGTGGCGGCATTCGTCTTCAATGCGGCGGA
>JBBRIN010000729.1:0-1959 GCA_038221115.1 Tepidisphaerales bacterium | reverse complement strand
CATCAAGACGAGCCTGTAACTCAGCTAAGCTGGGTAGTGACTCCCGCCGTTTGGGGCGCGAGTGAGGCTTCGGTTTTGCCGTGACCTTCCTGTCTGAAATCCACCGGACGGCGAAGACAGAATGAGTCACCGCCATGGGCGTTGATTCATTCACCGGCGTCATCATCACTGGCTTGGACATCACTGCTCCCAAGGGGCGGCGTATCGAACTTCTGCGCCGCGATCTCGTTCCCGTCGGCAAAGATTCCCACGGTATAAGCGCCGGCGTGGGCCAGCGGGACAGGGGGGATCTGGAAGATTATATCATGCACCTCTGTGCGGTGGGAGAATTTTAGGGGCATGGCCGGACTGCGTGCGATCACGCGACCGTCCTTATCGTCTATGACCTCTATTGTCAGGTCATACGTCCCCAAGCCATGAGCCAACTGCGAGTAGATGAAAAAAGAGGCTGTACGGCCGGGAAAGCTGAGTACGCCGAAACGAGTTAATATCCCCACGATCGTGATGGTTCCAAAAAAGGCATCCTTGATGACTTTCTCACAGAGAAGGATGGCACGGCAATTCGGCATTGGCCGCCGTCGCCTCGGCGGTCTCTTTTTCTTTCCAGGGGTGGGCGGCCTTTTTGCCATGACTCAAATGATCGGCAAAGCAGATGGTTGTATCAAGCAAAATGACGCGGATCGCTCCCAGGCGATCCGATTATGCGCGCGCTAGCAAGTGGGATTGTTTTGCGGTCGAGAGATTCAAATGTTCAAGTATTCGGTTACTGAGGTTGTCCGTGCTGAAGTATTCCGCCAGCGCGCGGGTGTTCGACGCAAGCTCGGCGTGCAATTGATCGTCGCTGAGCAGGCGTTGCAGTTGGTTGGCAAGGTCCGCCGAGTCCCACGATTTGAAGGTGAGCCCACCGCGCTGGTTACCGATTTGAATCACCTCAGTAATGCCGCCCTGATCCGGCACCAATACCGGCGTGCCGTACGACATGGTTTCAGCCGCCACCAGCCCGAACGGCTCGCGGTGGATGGACGGATAGACGACGCATCGCGACAACTGATAGAGCCCGTTGCGGACGGAGTCGGACACCCGCCGTTTCCAGAAGACTTTGAGACGCAGGTGCTCGGCGATCTGTTTGCAGGAATCCATATATTGGCCGCCGAAGCTCGACCCGCCGACGCACAGGAGTTGCAGCGGAATGTTGCGCATCTTGAGAATTTTCGCAGCATAAAGAAGCAGATCGACCCCCTTCTCCGCATCCTGTCGGCCAAGGTAGGTGACGATCGGCACGTTCGCCTTCAGACTCGGAAAGATCTCCTTCACGGCGGTGAACTGCGCCGCGCGATCGGTCGTGACCGCGCTCGGATCGGGCAGATCGATCCCCGGATAGATCGGGGTCATCGCGTCGAGCGGGATCGCCATCTCTTCGTGGAGCCTTTGCGCATAGTCGCGGCTCACCGCAATAGCCGGGAAACCCGACGCAGCGACGGTGGACCTGAGCCTGGCGTGGTAATCATCCAGCCGCCCGATCCGCTC
Source organism: Tepidisphaerales bacterium (assembly GCA_038221115.1). Lineage (GTDB taxonomy): Bacteria > Planctomycetota > Phycisphaerae > Tepidisphaerales > Tepidisphaeraceae > JANXVV01. Next base: position 432 of record JBBRIN010000729.1, on the reverse strand, counting down.
GGCAAAGTTGGCAAAGATCTCCTCCCCCTGAAACGTGACGAGGTAGTCGAACGCGTGTTGATGCTGTTCTTTAATCGGTTGCGCGAACGGGCAGATCATCGCGAACGTCGGCAGCAGATGCGTGACCCGATCCGCCGCCATAAATTTCGCCAGCCGGCGGGTAAGGCCCGGGTCGCCGTCGCAGATGGCCCGGCAGCAGTTGGACATGAGCCGGTTGATGTAATTCGGGTGCTCCATCGCAAACCGCCGCCGCCGGTCGAGCGGGATCACCCGCAGCAGCTTGCCAACGGTGTCAAAGAGGCCGCTCGGCTTTTGAAACTGGTAGCGCATGCTCGTCACCAGCGTGCGCTGCGAGACGCCTTTGTCGACGAGCCTGGCGTTGTGTTCCATCATCCAATAGATGACCACCTTGTAGCCGCGGCGGTGCAGCGC
>JBBRIN010000728.1:0-1965 GCA_038221115.1 Tepidisphaerales bacterium | reverse complement strand
GCTGACTGATCGATGATCGGGAGCACATGTCCGTTGCCCTCGTCAAGGCGCCCGGGCCACCAGACGGCGGCGGCGAACTTCAATCTGTCGAGCGTGACATCACCGAAATGCCCCTGGTCAATGCGCATGCCGATGATACCCTCGCATTGGCCGGTGGTCGGCGCCTGGTTGAAGTCGCACGGGCATCCGGGATCGCAGTTGCAGTTCTTGAACCACGCGCCCTCTAGCGACCATGTATTGGTCATGGCAGATCCCCCGATCTGAGGTTGATGAAGGGAGGCTAACCGCAATAGGGTTGCGACGCAATGGCGATCTCCGCGCAGGCTCCACGCCGTCCACCGCGGCGCATCGACGGGTTCGCGCTCGCGCTAATTGCCGGTCTGGTCTCGCTTTCTGGGCTGGCTTGGGTGATCGCCGGCGGGATGGTGTCGGGAATGGGCACGGGGCCAGGGAGCGACCTCGGCTCGCTGTCATTCTATGTCGCTGCCTGGGTGGTGATGATGGGGGCGATGATGTTTCCGTCGATCTCGCCGATGGTGCGCACCTACGCGCTCGTTCAGCGCAGCCGCCACGCACGCCGAGGGCTCGGCGAGCCGACCGCGGCGATCGTCGCCTTCATTGCGGGGTACCTACTCATTTGGATCGTCTTCGGGCTCGCGGCCTACGCCGCCTTCAAGCTCGCCGTATCCATCGACATCGTCCCGTTCTCCTGGGATCGTGGCGGATACTACCTCGCGGGCGGGGTGATTCTCGTCTCGGCCATCTACCAGCTCACCCCGCTCAAGGACGCCTGTCTCAGCCGTTGCCGCGGCCCGCTTGACTTCCTCACCGAGCGCTGGCGCGATGGTGTCGGCGGAGCACTCCGACTCGGGGTCGAGCATGGCGCCTGGTGCGTCGGCTGCTGCTGGGCCCTGATGGCGGCGCTGTTCGCGCTCGGAGTGATGAGCATCGCGTGGATGACGCTCATCGCCGCCCTGATCGCAGCCGAGAAGCTCTTGCCGTGGAAGCAGCCGGCGAACCGCGCCATCGCAATCTTGCTGGCGGTGCTCGGACTCGCAGTTGCCTTCGTCCCCGCGTCGGTGCCGGGGCTGACGCGTTCCGGCCAGGCGGGGATGGGCATGGACCACGGGACCGCAATGACGGGCGGGATGAGGATGGGCGGCAAGAAAACGATCGGAATGGATGAGACGGCCGAAAAGACACCTCGCGGTGCGCACCCGGTCGACTCGACGCCCTGACAGTCCAGTGAGCGCGGTTATGAATCGCGCTCCATCCGATTCCCGGGTGCTTCGGACGGCGTGCGAAACGCCCCGCCCTACGCCGGTGTCCGAGTGCCATCAAAATCGACAATCGACGGGACGTACCTGAGCCTTTGCCAGCGGCAGACATGCTCCGACGTAGATCGCCATGCTTATCGACGGTGAGTAGGGTTGCCGTGGTTATCCCTCCTGCCGATACGGTCACGTTTGTGGACAAGAACATGACCGAAGCGGCCGATCGCCCGTGACAAAGGTCCCGTCTCTCCGCGGGTTAGATCCCGTGACCGCGGCCACGGGAAACTCCCCACTGGTGGCCACTTAATTCCCCACCCGTCCGGCCCGGTCTTGACGGTGCGGTGCTCTTGCATCGACTGTCGGGAGGACGCCTATGAAGAGCGGGAGGACGCAGGTGGAGCTGATCGCCCTGTATGAGGAGCTGGGCAGCTATCGGGCGGTGGGGGCGTTGTTGGGTTGTGATCACAAGACGGTCAAGCGTTATGTGCAAGCGGCTGGCGAGGCTGGGCAGCTCGCGCCGGCGCTGCGGCGCTGTCGGGTGACCGACGATTTCGCCGGTTTGATCTGCGAGCGGGTCGAGCAGACGGGCGGGCGGGTCACGGCGCGGCGGTTGATGCGCCTGGTGCGCGCGGCGGGCTATCAGGGCTCGGAGCGTTCGCTGCGCCGCGCGCTCGCGGAGGCGAAGGAGGCC
>JBBRIN010000727.1:0-2002 GCA_038221115.1 Tepidisphaerales bacterium | reverse complement strand
TGTCGGCGGACGAACGCGCTGGCCTCGCTTCACCCACGTCAACCTCCACCGTACCAACTCCGTAACCGGGAGCCTGCGCAGGCTCCCCTCGCCCACTTCCTTAATTCAATCGGCCCAGGCCCATTCGACGATTATTTACGGATGACGTTCTTCGCCCGCCCGTGCTGCTGGGACCGCGGCGCGCTGGTTGCGAGGTCGGCCGCGGTCAGGCCGAGCAGGCCGCTGGCCCCGGCTTGGAGCAAGTCACGGCGCGTGATGCCATCGCAGAGCCGTTTCTTGGAACCGAGAATCCGGAGCATGATCTCCCCCCCGTTGTTCACGAATCATCATCGCCTTCGCGGCGTCCTCGGTCAAACAAATGTTTCACCGTACGGCCGCTGATCTCGCGTTGCCGCAGCAACTCGGCGGCAATGAGTTCGACCGCCCGCCAGCTGCCGGCGTCGGCTAGCAGATGCTCGGCCTTCGCCAGCATCCGCCGCTCGAGCTTCTCCGCACGGCGTTCCCCGGCGCGCTGCACTGACAGGCGGCGCACGTACTGTTGATCGCGGGCGGCGCCGTCCCAAGCATAGATGCCCGTGAAACGTGCCTCTGCGGCAAGTCCGCCCAGCGCGATCAGGATCTCGCGTTCCAGCCAATCCTCGGACGGCCGATACACGCGTTTGCCAAATTCGCATATCCCAAGATGGTCGCGATCGGGCAGGATGCTGACGCATTGCACCGGTCGATCCAGCAGCAACGCCAGCACGGCATGGCCGGCTTCATGGTAGGCAGTCGCTTCGTCAATGTTCGATTCCATGCGGCCATTCTAAAACAGGGTGGGTGATTTCGCAATCCCCTGGGCATCAAGTTAAGCCAAGGGACCGATACCAATGCGTTTTAACCACAGAGGCACAGAGACACCGAGAAGAAATCCAGAGGGAGAACTTGGCAGGCGGGCTTTTCATCAATTCACTTCTCTTCTTGATTCTCTGTGTCACTGTGCCTCTGTGGTGAAAACGCATTTGATCCAGCTCGTTCAGCGACGGCGTTCAAAACGCCTCGGCCCTTCGCCGTGACGATCGCCGGTTGTGATTGGACATCCGATCCAGGACGTGACGAAAGAACCTCAGCATGTCATCCTCGGTTCCGGCCCCTTCCAGGATGCCGAGCGCCTGCGCGATGGCCTCAAAGGTAGACATCCGGCCCGCGAGATGATTGCGGCGTAGGCAATCAAGGTCGAGGCTCGATCCGCCCAGCCGCACGGGATGGGCCTCTCTGAGCATTGGTAAACGCCGCATCATGTTCTTCGCCTGGTTCCAGTTGCCATCGGGAACCAGCAGCGTCAAAGGCCGTGGCAATGAGGCGATGTAGGCAGGGGTCAAGGAATTGGCTCCGCGGCCCGGAAAGAGCACGAGCGTGGACGATGACGATTCGATGCCGGCACTGCTCACCTTGCGCGTGGGTGCGCCGTGCAGCCGAACCTCGGCGTCCTTGATCGCCAGGCGGGCGAAGTGGCCGGTATTGGTGGTTTTGCGCCATTCCTTGGAATGCATGACGACGATCAGACGCGTCGAGATGCTGAGATGCGGTGCGTGGGCGCACACGCATTCGTCGCGCCACAAGCGACAGACTGCACAGGAGGAGGGATTGAGCGAAAGGTCAATCATGCGAGACTTTCATTTCGGTTGTTCCAGACACGTTTCATTGATTATATGGTCGCGGAATCTTCTTCCCATTATGTAGAATAACTTCGGCTCTTTGCTTCAATCCGTGAAAGCCTTCGTCTTCTTGTGCACAGGAGTCTCGACATGACCACTCCCTGGAATATGCGTCTTGGCAGCGTCAACCTCAGCGCCGGCGCGGGGGACGATTCGACCGAGATGCCCCCCGAGACGCCATTCCGCCTTTTGATCTGCGGCAACCTCAGCGGTGATCGGCCTGATCGCACTCCTTTCTTGCACCGAAAGCCCATCGAGATCGACCGCGACAATTTCAATGACGTGCTTGCTCGGCTCGCGCCGCG
>JBBRIN010000726.1:0-2008 GCA_038221115.1 Tepidisphaerales bacterium | reverse complement strand
GCCCGGCATGAGAAACGGCAACTTCGTGATCGGATAACTGGGTTGTAAACCTGGGTTTAACGCCTTGAGATCCGCCTGGCGGCAGCCGGTGAGGCCGACAGCCGGGCCGGTGGCTCATCCAACGGTAACTCTAGCCGATTGCCGTGTTTCATGTTAATTCGGCGGCCAAAGATGTCAAGTTAAATTGAGTCTGCGAACAGCGCGGATGAGGCTGATGGGGAGGAATGGGTTGCATGGAGCGCCCCCGGATCAGCGCGCGGGCCTGGTCCGCCGACGCGGCTCCTTCGGGTTGCTGACGGACGGGTCGGTGGTCGCCTGCGTCGGCGTAATCCACTTAACGGCTGGATACCAATAATGAATGACGCCCCAATAGACGCCGTCGTCGGCCGCGATGGGGCGGAGCTGTTCACCCTTAAATGGCCCTTCAATTGCCTTCCCGTCCGCAGACCATTCCGTCCCGCTATCCTTGTCGATGAAAGCGACCGTCGGCCGTTTAGGGTCGGTCTTGGGACGAAACTGCGGAAAGAGGTCCTCATGAACGCGCCGGTCAAACGCCCGCAGGACTCCGCTCGTTTTATCGCGGAACAGCAGCAGTTGGGTCTCCCCCGCCGAGACGCTCGATGGCTGATCGTTGATCGAATCCGCAGGAATGGCGACAGGTCTGGTGGTGGCGGCGAAGATCACCATGGCTTCAGGCGCATGCCCGGCGCCCGGCGGCGGCATCGGGTAGCGCGGCAGAATCGGCGCGGTCGGGATATCGCCGGGAATGGGAACGAGCACCAGCGAATCCGGATGGAGCTTGCGCCACGATTGCCACGTCATCTTCCGCGTTTCCACAGATTGGTGCAGGCCGATGGGCTTGTCGCGGCCGGTGGTCTGGCCGGTCACGCCGTTGATGAGTTGGCCGTTGCGGCCGTTGTAAAGGAGCAGCGTGTTACAGGGCATCGCCACGATCTGGAGCTCCGATTTGCGGATCTCCCGGTCGACCTTGAACGCCGTAGCGCGATTGGCGAAGGGTGACCAGATCAGAAGCATGCGCTGCTCGTGGTTATTTTGCAGAATGACCGGCGAGCGGAATAGCGCGGCGTAGGGATAGGCATAAGCCTGATCGCCGAACTGCACACCGACCACCCAGTCGTCGTCTTTGAGCGTGGTACCGGAAACTTCGACGGCTTTGGCCAGCAGAGGATCTTCAAGAATCTCGAACTGCCGCATCGGATTCGACACGATGCGGTGAACGAACAGGGCCAGAACCGGCCCGAGCGCCATCAGCCACCACGCCCGCCGGCGTCCGCCGATGATCAGCCCCATCACCGCCAGGCACAGAAGCAGCGAGATCGTCGCCAGCACCCATTGCAGCCGGTGGGTGAAGAGAATGATAGAAAAGCCGCGCCGAAATTGCGCCCAGTAGGCGTCGGTGCCGTAGGCGAGTGTCGCCGCGGCGGCGGTGGCAAGCAGGGTGGCGGTGATGAGCGAGAAATTAAACGCCGAGGGTCGGGACACGGGGAGGGGAAGATACACGTTGACCGCGCGGGATGCGAACTGGCTACCGGCGTGATTCGTCGGCCTTCAGGCCGACGCCAACACACGGCGCGCATGTCCCCGGTGGTTCACATACGCCAGAAGAACGGGCTCCACATCATAGAACGTGCCGCCGGGGATTGCTGCGCACACCAGGTTCGCCACACACCCAGGCGGATACGTGTTCTTCCGCCAGTCTGCGACCGCTCCGGCACGGATATTCTGGATCGAGAACACCCGGCTGATCGGGTCGGCCGCGGCGACATCCTGACCGGCGTCGCGCTGGAACATTGTCGTGACCAGCGCAAAAGTCTGGGCATGTCGCTGAAGCTCGTCCGTGCTTAAGCCAGTGAGCAGCACCGTGTCATCCGCCGACAGCGCACCGCCATAAAATGCGTAAAGGTCGACTGCGGTGAACGAAAGCGAATAGTTGGATTCATCCGCGAACGTCGGCATCTGTCGGACGGCGTGGCCCCTCTTATTGATC
>JBBRIN010000725.1:0-2008 GCA_038221115.1 Tepidisphaerales bacterium | reverse complement strand
AGCCTCGCCGGCTTCCGGCGGCTTGCGACCGTCCCGACAACTTGCGCGTGACCCAAGTGCGATACGCAAACTGAGAGAGAACAATGACCCGACAGGCGAGCATCGCGGCTCCCGAACCTGGGCCGATGCCGGGAGACCCGTTCCCGGAACCGGTCGCGCCTCCGGCCCCGCGCGAAGAACCGCCGGACGATCCGCTGGGCATTCCCCAGCCCGGACCCGATACGATCAACCCGGGCGTTGGCGAACCCTTGGGCATCCCCCCCGGTGCGCCTCCCGAGATCCCGGGCAACCCGATGGGTCCAACGGTCTTCTGATCGGGACGACTCATGAAAAAGGCCCGCTGGCTTGTGCCAGCGGGCCAGTCTGCGTTGGGTCGTTCTATGAATGCCCGAAACCGCAAAGAGTTCATGCGAAATCAGCCCCCATGCCCGTGGCGGAACCGGCAGAACGCTCGCCCATGGATTGGCTGAGAATTTCACGAGATTCCCAGCCAGACCATTGCCGTATCTTCTCAGCGTGCGGGGCAGCGAGCCGTGTTGGTTTCCGACAGGCATGGGCTCTGCTTGTTCTTCAGGTCGCCGCCAAGCTTGGCCTGAGCAGGGGTGAATTGGAGGACCGAAATCACAATGGCAGACAAAATGGTCAGGGTTTTGATCATTGGCGTCGCTCCAGAGGTGGGACGCTCGCGCTATGCCAAAACTATGTGACGCCCTCGTAACAGGTGGACATAAGCCCCTTAGGCTCGAGACAACCCGTCATCGCGTTGTGCGGTGGCGAATGGATCGAGTTCGCTCTCGCGCGATCGGCAAATAGTCATAGAGGTCGACGATATTGTTGCCCTCACGGCTGAGGTCGGATCGTGCTCTGGCGTGTTCCATGCGGCAATAATCCGCGGAGGCAAACCAGCGCAAGCCCACGCACACGAGTGTAGTGGAGTGGCGGCCCCGCGGCGGCAAGGGCGGCTCATAACTGCGCGAACTTCCGTGAAGGCGAAAAAAGACGGCTGCGTAAGCGCGCATTATCGGCGCTCATAGCGCAGCGCCCTTGAGCCGCTCGCGCATGCGCGGTGCGACAAAGTCAATGAACGCGCGCAGCTTGAGCGGCAGACGGGATTGGCTGTTGTAGACCAAATGCACCGGCCGGGGCGGCGGCTCGAAAGCTTCGAGCGCGATCGCCAGCGTTCCTTGCCGGACATGATCGACGATCTGGTAGGACATGGTGCGAGCCAATCCCATGCCGGCGATTGCCGCGTCGATCGCGGCTTCTATCGTGTTGACGCTTAGGCGGGGGCGCAGCGTCGCGGCGAGTTCGACGCCGTCCGCTTCGAACCGCCAGACTCCGGGTGAAGAGACGCTTTCGAACGAGATGGCGGCATGGTTCAAGAGATCGCCGGGCGTCGCCGGGCTTCCGCGCTCGGCGAGGTAGGCGGGACTTGCGCAGACGACGCGGCGCACAGATCCGAGTCGGCTGGCCACCAGTGCGCTGTCCGGGAGATCGCCGATACGGAGGGCGACGTCCACATGGTCGTCCACGAGATGCGCCACTCGATCGGTCAGCACTAAGCCGACGTCGACATCGGGATAGGCACTAAGAAAGTCCATCACCACGGGTAGGACGTGCAGCCGACCGAACATGACCGGGGCGGTCACCACGAGGTCTCCCCTGGGCGCGGTGTACTCGCCGGCGGCGGCACGTTCCGCCTCGTTCAAGTGCTCCAGGATGGTTCTGGCGGCTGTGACGCAGGAACGGCCTGCAGGCGTGAGCATAAGGCCTTTTGAGGACCGGGTCAGCAGGCTGGCGTTGAGATGCGCTTCCAGCTCGGAGACTTTCCGGCTGACGGTAGCGAGAGGAAGGCCGATGTTTCGGCTCGCCTTCGAGAGGCTGCCGGCCTGCACCGCCTGGAGCAGGATGGACATGGCATCAAAGCGGTCCAATGGTCCTCTTCCGTTTTTCGAGAGGCATAATCCCCGTAGTGCAGCCTATCGGAATTTTGTGGAACGCCAAATTG
>JBBRIN010000724.1:0-2021 GCA_038221115.1 Tepidisphaerales bacterium | reverse complement strand
TATGAAGCGATGGATGGCAGTGGCGGCGGCGGCGGTGGGGGGGGTGATTGGAATGAACGCGGCGGCGGACGTGCGGCTGCCGGGGGTGTTTTCAGAACACATGGTGGTGCAGCGCGATGTGCCGGTCGCGGTCTGGGGGTGGGCGGACGCGGGAGAGGAGGTCGCCGTATCGCTCGGAAAAGCGACCGGCTCGGCCAAGGCGGGCGGGGACGGGAAATGGCAGGTAACGCTGAAGGGGCAGGCGGCGGCCGGCGAGGGGACGGATCTGCTGGTGAAGGGGAAAAACAGCGTCACCGTGAAGGACGTGCTGGTGGGCGAGGTGTGGCTGTGCTCGGGACAGTCGAACATGGGATTTACCGTCGGCCGGTCGGACCGGTTTCCCGAAGAGCAGGCGGCGGCGAAATTACCCGGGATTCGCATGTACATGGTGGAGAAGAACCCGCAGCGCGAGCCGCAGGCGGATGCGAAGGGGAAGTGGGTGGTGTGCGCGCCGGAGACGGTGGGGACGTTTTCGGCGGCGGCGTACTTTTTTGGACGGGAGATTCATCAGAAGCTGAACGTGCCGGTGGGATTGATCAACTCATCGTACGGCGGGACGGATATTTGTGCGTGGACGAGCGAAGAGGTGCAGCGGCCCATCCCTGAACTGGCCGCGCAGATGGAAGACTGGAAGAAGCGCGACGCGGCGTATGACCCGGAGAAAGCGAAGGCGGCCTACGATGCGCAGATCGTGAAGTGGCAGGCGGCATCGGCGAAGGCGAAGGCCGACGGAAAGGCCGCAACGCGCAAGCCGGTTGCGCCGGTGAAGCCTTCGATCAGCCAGAACCATCCGGCGAATTTGTACAACGGGATGATCGCGCCGCTGATCCCGTACACGATGCGCGGGGCGATCTGGTATCAGGGGGAGAACAACGCGTCGAATGACGAACGGGGGAAGCTTTATGAGAAGCAGTTGCCGCTGATGATTGCGGATTGGCGGAAACGCTGGAGCAATGAGTTTCCGCTCGGGATCGTGCAGTTGCCGAATTTTACGCACAAGGGCGAGGGGTGGATGCTGGTACAGGAGGCGGAGCTGAAGACGGCGCAGACCGTGCCGAACACGGGGATGGCGGTGACGATTGATCTGGGCGATCCGACGAACATTCACCCGACACACAAGCAGGAGGTGGGCAAGCGGCTGGCGGGTTGGGCGCTGGGCGATGTGTACCATCAGCCGGGCGCGGTGACGTCGGGGCCATGGCCCAAGGGACACGAGGTGCGGGGCGGGGAGATGGCGGTGACGTTCAGCCATGCGGATGGTGGGTTGGTGGCTAAAGGTGGGGGGGGTGGAGAGTTGAAGGGATTCGAGATCGCCGGCGAGGATGGAATGTTCGTGCCGGCGAGCGGGAAGATCGAGGGGGAGAAGGTGATCGTGTCGAGCGCGCAGGTGAGCAAGCCGGTGGCGGTTCGGTATGCGTGGAAGGATAATACGGACGGGACGCTGGCGAATGGGGCGGGGGTGCCGGCGTCGCCGTTTCGGGCGGGGAAGTGATTGTCGTGGCTGGGCGCGGTTTGGTGCGGGTATGAAGGAGCTTTTGGATGATGTACGGCGGGTGCTGGCGTCGATCGATGTGGCCGTGGTGACGGAAAAGCCTCGCGGCGGCGGCGCGGCGGTTGTTGAGGTGAACGTTGGCAAATCAGAAGTGACGTTGCACCTGGGGCCTGTGAATGAAGTGAATTCGCGGACGGGCGCGGAAGCGAATGTGACGCTGGACCGGCTGTTTTGGAGCGCGCCGTATCGCACGCTGGATCGGGAGGTGACGATGACGGGTGTGCGATACCGGGTGGCGCGGGTGTAGAAAAGGGGTTCGAGAAGGGCTGGAGTGTTCGATGGCAGTGATGTAGATGGCATGATAGTTGTCGGGTGCGCCCACGCGAGCTACACCCGACAACATGAAAACAGATGACTGCATCAATAGCCAACCGGCCTCCTTCTGTCGAGAGGAGCGTACCTCGACAATCCCGGCGGCATCCGAGCCGGC
>JBBRIN010000723.1:0-2026 GCA_038221115.1 Tepidisphaerales bacterium | reverse complement strand
CCGCCGCCGCCCACCTTGCATCATCGAAAAAATCCTCCCCCATCCCCGAACCCGCCATCCCCGAGGCCTGAGTTCATCCTCCTCGAGACCCCGAAAGCTTCCCCCGAACCTCGCCGGGAATCTCAATCGCCTGAAATCCATCGTGCGCCATCGCCACGCACACGCTCGTCAGTTTCCCCTTCGCGATCGCCGCCTCCCCTTTCAAAAAATCCACTTCATAACTCAGCGATTTTCCCCCGACTTTCGTCACCCGAAGCCGCAACGTCACGACGTCCTCAAATCGCGCCGGCGAAAAAAACTCGCACGAGCACGAGATCCTCGGCCATCCGATGTCCACCGCTTCATGGCTCATCATCACCGACAGCCCCAGCGATCGAAAGAACGCGTGCTCCACGATCTCCATCCACCGAAAATAGTTGGCGAAGTGAACCACCCCCGCCATGTCGGTTTCCGAAAATTGCACCGTATGCGTGATGGAGAATTCCTGCGGCATGGCTACACGTTCAAAACCGTTTCCAGCAGCTCGATCGCCGGCTCGTTGTTGCAGTAAATCGTCGCGATTCGACCCCAGACGGGCGTCGTGTTCTCCTGCCCGAACAGCCGCATCACGTCGCTCTTCGGCGGTAGCTGGATAAACCACAGCGGCTCAATCCACCGCAGCACGTTGTGCTTGATCAGGATCGCCCCCAATGGCGTCTTACGCGCAAGAATCTCATCCCTCACTTCCGAAGCCATGTACCGGAAGTCGAGCCGCACGATCCCGCATTCCACGATCTTGTTCGGCTCCCCATCCGGCGTCAGCGTGATCTTGCGCGAGTACCAGTCGCCATCCAGCTTGTAATCCTGTACGTGTACCTGCATCGCCGCCGCGTGGTGCGACTGCAGCACCTCCGTCATGTGCTCGCGGTGCGCCAGCAGCCGCCGCGCCGATGTGGGGATCCGCACCGGTTGCACTTCCACGCAATACGGATGCAACTCCTTGGCGCTCGTGACAAACGGCTCGGCAAGCTCCGCGAGCGCGTCCGTGGCCGCTGTCACATCAGCAAGGCGATGGCGAACGCGGGTGAGGGTCATGTTGATAGGTAGTGGGTGTTGGCCTGGAATGAGACTACGTATACCGAATATTCCGATATTGCGGCTCAAAGAACCGCTCCAGCAGCGAGTCGACTCGCAGCAACCCAACCCGCGTAAGCTGAATGTCGTCGCCGTGCGATTCGGCAAACCCCTCTTCAATGAGCGAATTAAACCCCTCCGCAAACTCCTGCCGAATATTCGTCCCAAACTTGTTCCGGAAGTACGCTGCGTCCAGCTTGCCCGTCTTCACTTGCAGGATCATCTCCCGGATCAGCCGCTGGTGATCCGTCACCGGCAGCGCGCGGTGAATCGGCAGCTCTCCCCGGTCCAAGTGCTCGATGTACTGCTCCCAGGTATCGACGTTCTGGTAGTGGACGCCCTGGAAGTGCGAGAACGACGCCACCCCCGTCCCAACCAGATCCGCTCCGTGCCACAGCGAGTCGCGGTAGACGAACCCCGCGTGCGTCTGCGGCCGCACCAGCGTATACGCGCTCGACACGAGATACCCCGCCGCCTCGAATTGCTTGAAAGCGTAATCCACCCACGCCCGCTTGTCCGCCCACGAAGCCACCGGCGACACCTGGTCCCCATGCGCCTTGGCATCGCGCGCGATCGTCGTGTTGAACGGCACCTCCATCTGGTAGATCGTCACCGAGTCCGGCTGCATCGCCACCGCCTTCTCGACGGCAACCTTCCACTTCTCCCCGTCCTCGCCGAGCATCCCCGCGATCAAATCGATGTTGATCTGCCCAAATCCCACCTCCCGCGCCCATTGATACGCCCGAAGAATCTCCGGCGACTTATGCGCCCGCCCATTGACCGATAAAATTTCATCGTCGAAATGTTCCACGCCCAGCGACAGCCGCGTGACGCCGATCTTCTTGATCGTCTCCAGCTTCGATTGCTTGAGCGTTCCCGGCTCGCACTCAAACGTCACTTCCTTTGCAGCCGA
>JBBRIN010000722.1:0-2030 GCA_038221115.1 Tepidisphaerales bacterium | reverse complement strand
GGGGACGATAAGCCGGGTCTCGTCCTTTTTCTTGCTGGGCGGGTTGAAGCGGTTCCACGCGCCTTTGGGGCCGTCGAACATCATGAGGATGCCGAGCCAGATTTCGGCGCCGATTGAGGCGAGCAGCAGCACGGCCAGCACGGAGATGACGATTCTCGCGCGGCGCGCGGCGAGGGTGACGATGGCCAGCAGGAGCGAGAGGAGCAGGATGGCGGATCCGACGTAGGCGTGGGCTTCGTGGCGGAGGTAGTCGCTGGTGAACAGGCGCTTGAGGCTGCCGACTTTATCGGCGGAGCTGAAGAACCCGACGATCCACAGGCCGCTGGCGAAGGCGACGAGGGCGCAGAGGAACGACAGAAGCCAGAAGCGGGATGAGGGAACCTTGACCATGTGGGAGCCGCTGGGGACGGTGACGGTTATGGTGCCGGGGGCGCCTGCGCCTGCGCGAGTCGTAGCGACGGTTGCGATCGTGGGGGCGACCGTTGCGCCTTCGGCGTTGGTGGCGACGGCATAGGCATCGCGTTGGGCGTCGAAGTAGGGCGCGCGAGCGCCTGGGGCAGTGGCGGGGACGTCGGGATTGAGGCCGACGGCGTCGGTCGTTTCATCGCCGATCGCGGACGTGTCGTGGTCGCGATACCATTGTTCGTCGCCGGGGGATTCGCTTTGCCACATGGCGTGGATGGAGAGCGCCAGGGCCACCAGTGCGAGGCTGAGGGTGAAGCCGGCCATGGTGACGTGCAATTGGCCGGGTGGGATGTAGGCGGCGAGCACTTCTTCGCGGCGCGGTTCGGCGGCACTGGCGGCGGTCACGGGGTCGGGTGGCTCAAGGCCTACGCCCCAGCGATAGACTGCTTGTCCGCCGTGGTGAGTGCCGGCGATGAGGAGGCCTTTGGAGGCCAGCAGGATGAGCAGGGCGGGCAGATACAGCCGCCGCCGCCAGCGATCGGAGGAGGCGATCCAGACGACGACGATGAGGAAGATGATTCCGGTGGCGAAGGAGTTCATCCACATGTGGTGCTTGAGCATCTCACCGGCGGTTTCCTCCTGGGTTTTGAGCTTGGGGTCGCCTTCATAGATTCGGGGGGCGGTGTCGCTTTCCTTGACGAGCGATTGCCATTTGGTGCCGAAGTCGGTGTTTTCGCCGTGCTTGCTCGAGGTGACGACTTTGATGGCGTCGAAGTACGCATAGATGCCGCTGGTGGCGGCGGGGACGAGCAGGACGGCGCCGACGAGGATCATCCAGCGGGCGGCGACGCGCGCGGTGCTGCGGCGCCAGAGGAAGCCGAAGAACTCCATGATGACGCCGACGCTGAGCAGGCCGAGCGGGGCGTGGATGAGGACCGCGTGCCAGTTGGGGGTGATGTATTCTCTCAAGGCGGGACTCCGTTACATGAAAGGTTGGGGCGTGGGCGCAGGATCGAAGATAACGGCGCGGGTAGGGGGGTGTCCAACATTGGGTCAGGCCGGCGCGGTATCGCGCGGGACAAACGCATGTGAAGCAACCGGGCAGGTGTCATTCTGAGGGAGCCTTGGCGACCGAAGAATCTGGCCGGGAAGTCGATTGGTTCGATCGGAGCGTTGTGAGGGGGCACGTAGATTCTTCGGTCGCCTGAGGCTCCCTCAGAATGACAACCTGCGGTCAGGGAGCCGCAATTGTTTGTCGGGCGGTTTCGCGGAGTTGGCCGCAGGCGGCGTTGACGTCGTCGCCGCGGGTTCGGCGGATGTGAGCGACGACGCGGCGGTCGTGGAGGATCTGCATGAACCGGGCGATTCGTTCGGCGGCGGGCTTGCGGTAGACGTTGCCGCTGATGCCGGGGCCGATCCAGTTGTAGGGGATGAGATTGACGTGGGCGCGGAATCCATCGAGCCGGTCGGCGAGCAGGTGGGCCTGATCGTCGGAGTCGTTTACGCCGGCGAGCAGGGTGTACTCGATGGTGACGATGCGGCCGCTGCGGGCGTGAAAGCGGCGGGCGGCATTGAGGATGTCTGCGACGCGCCCGCGCTTGCCGGTGGGGATGATCTTGAGCCGG
>JBBRIN010000721.1:0-2033 GCA_038221115.1 Tepidisphaerales bacterium | reverse complement strand
GTTCGTCATCTTCACTTCGAGCCTGCGCTGGTACTGGCGGCCGCCATGCCCTGGCTCATGTTCGCGGTGGGCAGCATCTTCTTCGCCACCGTTGGACGGCTTTTCGGATTTTCCCGACCGACGATCGGCGCGCTCATCCTGGCCGGCGCGCTCGGCAACACATCCTTTATCGGCCTTCCGATGATCGAAACCTTTTTCGGCCGCGACGCGATGAAGGTAGGCGTAGTGGTCGACCAGCTCGGCTCTTACCTGGTGCTCTCGACCGTTGGCCTGTTCGCCGCTGCTGTGTTTGCCGAGGACAAGATCGGCAGCGGCAGCAAGCTTGGCAAGGTGCTGCGCTTCCCACCCCTGCAAGCATTGGCCGCTGCCCTGGTCCTGGCGCCGGTGTCGTTGCCGGGCTGGATCGATGTCACGCTGATGCGACTCGGCGACACGATTGCGCCGCTCGCGATGCTCTCAGTCGGTTGCCAGCTGCGCCTGAGCGGCCTCGCTTCGAATCGGGCCGCGCTCTCCCTTGGCCTGGGATTCAAGCTTGTCCTTGCGCCGCTGCTGCTCACGCCGATCTACTTTGGACTACCTGAGGCGATGCGCGAGACGGCGCGGATCACCCTATTTGAAGCGGCCATGCCGCCGATGATCGGCGCCGGCATCGTCGCCATGCAGCACAAGCTCAATGCCCCTCTTGTCACCTTGATGCTCGGCGTCGGCATTCCGCTCTCGCTGCTGACCGTTCCGGCTTGGTGGTTCGGTCTCAGCGCGCTCGGCTGAAGAGTCGACACCTCGTCCAGGAACCCAGCCCCGGAGCACAGTTACATCGCGGAGAAGGCCATGTTCATAGCAGCAATCTGGAAATCGACGCGGCTCGGCGCCTGGTTGCGCCGCCTCCTGCTCGCGCCGTCAACACGTAGACGCGATCTCATTCTTGCCGTTCCATCTGGCGAGCGCATTCACTTGCTTGCCAAAGCACGTGACTCTGTAAGTCTGGTGAACATCGCCGGCCACGAGTTGCAATGTGAGCGTGGAACCCTTTGGGTAACGCAAGAAGGCGACCTTGATGACATCACCCTGACAGCCGGGCAATCGGCGCGCATCGATCGCAACGGCACGACGCTGGTCATGGCCTTGACCGAGGCCGGCTTTTTGTTGACGAAAGACACGAGCGAGCTTGCGTTCTTCCGCAGGCCGCGCGACCTCTCGGGGTCTGCAACCCCAAGTCTCGCTTTCGTCCCTTGTTTGACCCAACGGAGCCTGCAATGAGCAATCAATCCCGCCAACAACAGATCGCAACTCTAGAGACGGACTGGGCCCAGAACCCACGCTGGAAAGGCATCCGCCGCACCTACTCCGCTGCCGACGTCGTCCGCCTCGCCGGGTCGATCCGCATCGAGCACACACTCGCGCATCGTGGCGCCGAGAAGCTATGGAGCATGGTCAACACCGAGCCCTTCGTCAAAACGCTCGGCGCCCTCACCGGCAACCAAGCGATGCAGCAGGTCAAGGCTGGCCTGAAGGCGATCTATCTTTCGGGATGGCAGGTCGCGGGCGACGCCAACGTTGCCGGCGAGATGTACCCGGACCAGTCGCTCTATCCCGTCAACTCGGTGCCGTCGGTCGTCAAGCGCCTCAACAACACCTTCACGCGCGCTGACCAGATCCAGTGGTCGGAAGGCAAGGACGACATCGACTACTTCGCGCCGATCGTGGCTGATGCCGAGGCCGGCTTCGGCGGCGTCCTCAATGCCTTCGAGTTGATGAAATCGATGATCGAGGCCGGCGCTGCGGGCGTCCACTTCGAGGACCAGCTCGCGTCCGTGAAGAAGTGCGGCCACATGGGCGGCAAGGTGCTCGTGCCGACGCGCGAAGCGAACGCCAAGCTCACCGCCGCACGCCTCGCCGCCGACGTGATGGGCGTGCCGACGCTCGTCATCGCGCGCACCGATGCAGAAGCCGCCGATCTGGTGACGAGCGACGTCGACGACAACGACAAGCCGTTCCTCACCGGCGAACGGACCGTCGAGGGCTTCTATCGCACC
>JBBRIN010000720.1:0-2033 GCA_038221115.1 Tepidisphaerales bacterium | reverse complement strand
TACGATTGCGAGTACCACGATCACTCCTGCGCCGACGCCGACTGCGGTTTGACCGGCGGGGCCGGTCTTGTCGCGGGCTGAGTTTGCGGCTTAAGCGGCTTGTGAAGCGTCACCTCCACGCCGTCCGCCAAGCGTTCTCCGGGGTTCGCCACGACAGGTTCGTCGGCTTTCAATCCGCTAGCCACTTCGGCTTCGGCACCAAAGTCTCGCCCGACGATCACCTTGTGGAACTTCACCTTGTTCCCCGGGCCAACCACCGCGACCTTCATCCCTTCGCCGCCGAAGACCAGCGCGCTGGTCGGCACCAGCACCGGCGGGTTTTCCTGGCGGATCTTGAACCGGACCTGACCCCACATGCCGGGGAAGAGCTTGTGCTCGTCGTTGGAAATATCCACCTCGACTCGCAGCGTCCGACTCGCCGGGTCGATCGCCTCGGACGTTCTGGCCACCTTGCCGATCAGCGGCTTGCCAGGATAGTTGCGGACGAACAGCTGCGCATCCTGGCCCACCTTCACTTGGGTCGAATAGGTCTGCGGGACGTTGACGTAGACGCGAAGCTTGTCGTTTTCCGAGAGATGGAAGAGTTCCTTGACGTTGCTGCCGGTCGTCGACGATATCAGCGCGCCCGAGTCATAGGTGCGGGCGGTGATGGTGCCGTCGAACGGCGCGAGGACCTTTTGGAAGCCCTGAAGTTCGGTCAGTCGTTTGACGGCGGCCGTGGCGGCCCAGACGCTGGCCTGAGCGGCCTTGAGGGAGCTGAGCGAGATGTTGAACGCCGACCGCTTCTCGTCGAGCTGCTGCTGTGTCACGCCGCCGGTCGAAGCCAGGCCTTTGTAACGGTTGTAGGTGTCGTTGGCGAAGGTGTGTTCGTTGTTGGCTCGACCGACGACGACATTCGCCTGTTCGAGCGAGGCTTTTGCCTGCTCTAGTTCGGCGTCCACTTCGGGAGCGGAGATCTCGGCGAGCACTTGCCCCTGCTTCACTCGAACGCCGATGTCGATGCCCGGTGGCAACTGCTTCAGGTAGCCGTTGGCGCGGGCAAAGAGCGCGGTCGACTGATACGCCTGCACATCGGCGGGGAGTATGAGATCGACCGTCGGGTCCGAGACTTTCGGGTAAGCCGCATCGACGATCGGCTTGCTGTCGATCACCTCAACGGCCTCTCTTTGGGCCTCGTTCAACCGGCGATTGTGAGGGATCCAGCCAATCAGAAAAATCGCTCCGAACAGCACGACCAGCGTGATGCCGATGGCCAGGGCCGCAAGGTTGGATACCGGCGGCAGGTCCATCTGCACCTGCTCCTCGGCGAGGGCGGCGCGTTCATTGCGAGCTGGCGTTGGTGAGCCGGGCAATCCTGACTGTCCATCTTTGGCGAAAGCGGCCATGGGAATCTCACCCTCAATCGGTTGAGGTTGCGGGGTTGCGGAGGTTCTGGCACCGGACGGATTGGGGTTCTTTTTGCGAGGCTCAGACCGCATGAGCTACCTGCGCTTTCATGGGTTGCAGGACGCCGGTCTGGTTGTGGCCGGCGTCTTGATGTTGCGGGTCGGTTGGGTCGCGAAGTTCGGGCTCAACATGGGTCTGCGGAGCTTTCCTGCGAAGGGCCGCGTACGCGACGGGGACGAAGAAGAGCGTGGTGAAAGTCGCCAGCAGCAGCCCGCCGATGACGGCTCGGCCCAGCGGCGCGTTCTGCTCGCCACCTTCGCCCAGGCCCAGGCTCATTGGCAGCATGCCGATGATCATGGCGAGCGCGGTCATCATGACCGGCCGGAGACGGGTGAGGCCAGCCGAGAGCGCGGCATCATGGGCGTTCATGGCGTGGTCTTTGCGTTGGTCGTTGGCGAAGGTGACCATGAGGATGGAATTCGCCGTCGCGACGCCGACCGCCATGATCGCCCCCATCAGTGCCGGCACGCTGATGGTGGTGCCGGTGATGAAGAGCACCCAGAGAATGCCCGCCGCCGCACCGGGGAGAGCCATCAGGATGATCAGCGGATCGATCCAGCTTTGGAAGTTGATGACCATCAACAAGT
>JBBRIN010000719.1:0-2047 GCA_038221115.1 Tepidisphaerales bacterium | reverse complement strand
AGGCGATGGCGTTTAAGAAGGCGGCCCGGTCCTTTGCGGGCTTTTGGCGATAGAGCTCGAAGGCGCGATTGGCCAGGTTCATGGCGGTGTCTACTTCGTCGGGGGTGGCCTCGTGAAAAGGGGGCTCGAGTTCGACGTTTTTGGAAGGGTCCATGCCGCGAAAGGCAGTTCTGCCTTCGGCGCTGGTCTTTGATCCGAGGTAGTTTCGACCGGTTAATTGCATTCTTGAACTCCTGGTATTCGAGGCATGCGGTCATTCGCGGGGTTGGGCAGATCCTTCGGCGTACCTCAGGATGACGCGTGTCGTGGGTTGTTGGTTGCTACTCGACGGTGTTTGAGAGGGTGCCGATTCCTTCGATGGTGATGGCTACCTCGTCGCCGCTGGCCAATGAGAAGGAATCGGGGGGCACGACTCCGGTGCCGGTCATCAGGAAGCATCCGTGGGGGAAGGTCATTTCTCGGCAGAGGAACTCAGCGAGCGACGGTAGCTCGCGCTTGATTTGAGCGACGACGGTGTCGCCGGTGAATGCGTCCTTGCCGGCCCGGCGGATGTTCAACTGGATTTTGGTTTCTTTGGAGAGCGGCTGTTCGGCGAGCAGCACACAGGGGCCGAGGGCGCAGGCGCCGTCGTAGACTTTTGCCTGGGGAAGGTAGAGGGGATTTTCGCCTTCGATGTCGCGGGAGCTCATGTCGTTGCCGATGGTGTAGCCGGTGATTTTCCCGCCACGGGATATGAGCAACGTGAGCTCGGGTTCGGGGACGTTCCATTTGGAGTCGCGGCGGATGCGCACTTTGCCGCCGGGGCCGATGACTCGATGGCCCAAGGATTTGAAGAAAAGCTCGGGGCGATCGGCGGAGTAAACGCGGTCGTAAAAATCGCCACCGCCGGCTGTTTTGGCCTCTTCCATGCGAGCTTCACGGCTGCGCCAATAGGTGACGCCGGCTGCCCAGACTTCCTGCTGCACGGCGGGGGCGAGTGCCTTCACCGGCTCTGGCGCGGGCGGCACGGTGCCATCGGCGACGCGGCCACGAAGGTAGGTGAGCAGATCATCGCGACAGACGAGCCGATCCCACTGGACATCGTTGATCAGGCAGAATTGTCCCTTCTCCAGAACGACCGGGCCGTCGCTCGTGCGATACAGCTTCATGAGTTGCTCCTTGGCAAGCCGTTTACGATGGCGTCGACATCGTAGACGCAGCCGCCCCAGGTTCCTCCGCTGATGGCTTGGAGAGCGGCCCACAGGCGGGTTTCGGGGGGGAGGTGGGGGTCGGCCTGTAAATCATCGCGGGGATTGCGCTGGGCCAGTACGGCGGTCGCCTGGTCTACTCCGAGTTGGCGGCCGTCGATGCCGACGAGATCGACGGTTCCTTCGAGGCGCTGGCGATCGACGATGATTTGGATCAGGTCACCCTCGCGCACTTTGCCGATGGGGCCGCCGGCGAGCGCCTCGGGGCCGACGTGGCCGATGCAGGCGCCGGTGGAGACGCCGGAGAATCGGGCGTCAGTGATGACGGCGACATGCTTGCCGAAGGGGAGGTGCTTGAGGGCGCTGGTGATCTGATAAGTTTCTTCCATTCCGGCGCCCATGGGACCGCGGCAGATGAGGACGATGACATCGCCGGGTTTGATGGATGCGGATTTGATTGCGGCGATGGCGGATTTTTCGGTGGTGAAGACGCGGGCGGGGCCGATTTTTCTGTAGACGCCGTCGGGGTCGATGACGCTGGGGTCGATGGAGGTGCTTTTGATGACGGAGCCTTGCGGGGCAAGGTTGCCGCGCGGGAAGGTGACGGTGCTGGTGAGGCCGCGCTCTTTGGCGCGGGCGGGGGTCATGATGACGTCGTCGGGATTGACGCGGTCGCGCTGGAAGAGCAGTTCGCGCAGCCGATGGCGTCGCTCGGAGGTTTGCCACCAATCGAGCATTTTGCCGAGGGGTTCACCGGAGACGGTGAGGCAGGATTCGTCGAGAAGGTTCATCTTGCGCAGGTGGAGCATGACCTCGGGAACGCCGCCGGCAAGGAAGACCTGGACGGTGGGATGTCCGAC
>JBBRIN010000718.1:0-2049 GCA_038221115.1 Tepidisphaerales bacterium | reverse complement strand
CGGTCCTAAAAAGCGCCCGTGTGCGAATCGCCTAACTGACCGGCGCGTGGGCCGCGTTGTGATTGGCATGGTCGACCCGAACCTGTTCATCAGCGGCAAGGGTTGCCGTGTGCTTCGTGACGCGAGGATCACTGTAGAATTCTTCCCACCGGACCTGATGGAGGACTTGGAAGACCTGAATCGGCACTTTATCCAGTCCATTCAGACCGAGCCGATCCACTTGGCACTTCAAGAAATCGGCGAGCACGCGACTGACCCGCGTCTGAAATCGAAGCGAGCCCGTGAGGCGGTCGCCATCGCTCTGACCGAATGCGCCAGCGAGCTGCGCAAGGGCCAGGTCATCATCTCAGGCCAAGAGAGCGGCTACTTCAAGCGCATGCTCGACTGCATCAACGCCGGTACCGAGCCAGAGCACATCAAGTCGTATATCCGGCTCGTCGCGATTGATCCCTGTCAGCTCCAGAAGCGATCATGGTTCAAAGGCTTTTATGACGTCATCGCCGAGCTCCTTCAAACCGGAATGCTTAAACTGGATTACGTGTTTCTTCTCAGGCAGGAACATCTCTCAGACGCCGAACGGGCCTTCATCGACGGGTACAAGGCCATTGCCCGCCAGATCAAGATTCTTCACCCGCAACCGCACGGGAGTTCAACAGAGCTACTGAAGCCCAGCATCGCGTAGATGGAGATTCAACGGATTGCTTTCACACACCATCGTGGCGACGACGGCATGCTCGCAGAGGCGATCGAATGGCTGTGCCCCGATGACTATACCCGGCTGCAGGACCATCTCACTAAGTTGCAGATGGCGGCCACGTTGTACTTCGAGAAGCCGTGACAGAGAGTCAGGCGGCTGACTGGATCTGGGAAATCACTTCCGAGCAGCACCGCCACGGAGCAGTCGCGTCAACTCGTCGAAATCGATCGCGCCGAGACGGTAGTGGTACGAATCGATCATCAGTTTCGCGCCGCTCGTCAGATATGACGTAGTTACCATGAGGCCCCGTGCAGCCTGATGGATATGGGTGTCCGCTAGTAGCTGCTTCATCACTGGCTGCCCCACTTTGTTCGAATGAGACTGTTGTTTGCATTGTAACCGTTCGGCGGACCGCATCTACGCATTAAGGAATTGATCTGGCACTATGCGGCACACTTGGAGGTGCCCATGGAAGCCACGGTCAATCACGACAAAGCGAAGTTGTGGCGGGATCGCATCGAGGCCCAGCGCGCCAGCGGAGAATCGGTTCGGGCCTGGTGCCTGGCTAACCACTCCCGCGAACATTCCTTTTTCTGGTGGCGTGCCAGGCTCGGTTTGTCGCCAGCCCAGCGGCCCTCTCGACGACCCGCCAAGCCTCTGGCGTTCGCGCGGGTTGTGGTTGAACCGTCCGTCGTGGTGGCAAAGCCGCCGGCGGCCGAAGCGCTGCGTTTGCGTCTGGCCGGCGGGCGTGAACTGATCTTCCCGGCGTCGATGCCGGTCGAGCGGGTGGCGTCGCTGGTTCGCGCGATCGAGGGCAAGCCCTCGATCATCGAGGTCGCGCCATGATCGGCGCGGCGGATGTCGGCGCGGCGGGCGTGCGCGTCTGGCTGGCGACGGCGGCGGTCGATGGCCGCAAGGGATTCGACACCCTGTGCGGCATCGTGCGCCAGTCGCTGTCGCACGATCCGTTGTGCGGAGACCTGTTCGTCTTCCGCAACCGCTCGGCGGCGCGGATCAAGATCCTGTTCTGGGACGGCAACGGCATGGTGCTTTACGCCAAGCGATTGGAGAAGGGAACCTTCCGCTGGCCCCAGGCCGGCGAGTCCGTCATCGCGCTCAGCGGCACGCAGCTGATGGAACTGCTGGCCGGACGGGAGGTGGGCTGACGAAGCGTTGTGACGCAAAGTGCCGCGCTGGGAACGGCGTGAAGAAGTTTGCGTGATTTATTTTTCGCACACGCCTTTCCGCTCCGCGCTGGACATGACGAATCATCACGCAACGTCATGGACGACACGGCCCTCCTTGAACTTCCCGACGATCCAGTCCTCCTCAAGCGCATGATCGCCCAGCGC
>JBBRIN010000717.1:0-2066 GCA_038221115.1 Tepidisphaerales bacterium | reverse complement strand
GGGGGCGTCCATAGCACGTCCACCGGAGGGGAGCGGCTGAACCTTGATGAGACGACGATCGCCCAGACGTTTAAGGCGGCGGGGTATGCGACCGGGGCGTTTGGGAAGTGGCACAACGGCACGCAGTTCCCTTATCACCCCAACGCGCGCGGCTTCGACGAATACTACGGCTTTACGTCCGGGCACTGGGGGAGCTATTTCGATCCGCTCCTCGACCACAACGGCCAGCTCACGACCGGCAAGGGGTTCCTCATCGACGACCTGACCGATCATGCGATGGGCTTTATCGAGCAGCACAAGGATGCGCCGTTTTTCTGTTACGTGCCGTTCAATACGCCGCACTTTCCGGCCCAGGTGCCGGATCGGTTTTATGCCAAGTTCGAGGGCGCGGACCTGAAGATGCGTGCGGTGAATCCGAAGCAGGAGGACATCGCCACGACGCGCGCCATCCTGGCGATGTGCGAGAACATCGATTGGAACGTCGGGCGCATTCTGCAGCGGCTGGACGATCTGAAGCTGGCCGACAACACGATCGTCCTGTACTTCAGCGACAACGGGCCGAACAGTTGGCGGTGGAACGGGGGGATGAAAGGGCGGAAAGGCTCGACGGATGAAGGGGGCGTGCGGGCGCCGTTTCTGATCCGGTGGCCCGGTCACATCAAACCGGGGGCGCGGATTGGGCAGATTGCGGGGGCGATCGATCTGCTGCCGACGCTGGCCGACATGGCCGGCGTTCCGGTCACCAGCAAGAAGCCGCTGGATGGGAAATCGCTCAAGCCGCTGTTGGTCGGTTCGGCAAGTGAGTGGTCGGACCGGATGATCTTTTCCTCGTGGGCGGGCCGCTTGAGCGTTCGCACGCAGCAGTTCCGGTTGGACAGTGCGGATCACCTTTACGACATGCAGGCCGATCCGGGGCAGGAGCGCGACGTTGCGAAGGATCACGCCGATATTGTGGCGCGGCTGTCAAAGGCGGTGGCCGAGTGGAAGGCGGAGCTGAAGCCGAGGGCGGAAAAGGACCACGATGAGCGGCCGTTTACGGTGGGCCATCCGTCAGCCGCCCTGACGCAGCTTCCCGCCCGCGATGGCGTGCCGCATGGCGGCGTTCAGCGCAGCGCAAAAGCTCCGAACTGTTCGTACTTCACGCATTGGACGAGCGCGAGCGATACGATCACATGGGACGTGGAGGTGGTGACGCCGGGCAGATATGAAGCGGAGGTTCTCTACACTTGCCCGGCGGCGGACGTGGGCTCGGCGGTGGAGCTGAGCCTGAATGGAATTCGCACGCAGGCGATCGTTGCCGAGGCGAATGATCCGCCTCTGCGCGGCGCGGAACATGATCGGGTGCCGCGCGAAGCAGAATCGTACGTGAAGGAATTCAAGCCGTTGAAGCTCGGGGAGATGGATCTGGCCGCCGGGCGCGGGCAACTCACGCTGCGCGCCTTAAAGATTCCGGGCAAATCCGCGATGGAGGTTCGGATGATCCTGCTGACGCGGGTGGGCGGGGGCGCGAAGTAACTTAAGGCTGCTTCTGGCGGGTGGCGGCACGGCGGGATTGCATGCCCTTCTTGCGGCGCTCCTTGTCGCTGGGCTTCTCGTAGTACGCGACGCGCTTCATGGCGTCCTTCAACTTTTCGTTGTCGCAGGCCTTTTTGAAGCGCTTGAGGAGGACGGCGGTCGGTTCGCCGGGACGGGCTTTCACTTGGATCATGGAGACTTACCTTTTTCTTGATGGTCGGGCCACTGGAGTCATCGGACCAATCGTTTCCGGCCCAGCATTGTAAGGAAAGCGGTTGAAATTGAAATGGGCGGTGCCTGGTGCATTTCTTTGGCGCTTGACGCCGTCGATCAAGGGCCAAGCGGAGCGGCGACGGCATCAGAAGTAAAGGGTTCTAAGAGGCTTAGGTGCCGCCCGGCGCATCTTTTGCTCCAACTGCGGGATAGGATGAAAGTTTGGTGATGAGGTTCTGGAGTATGGCGGCGATGACGGGTTTAGGGGAGGAGTTTGGGGGTGGCGGTATTGGATTTGAGATTTGAGGTTGGAGGGATCGGCGGTAGGCGACTGGGCG
>JBBRIN010000716.1:0-2115 GCA_038221115.1 Tepidisphaerales bacterium | reverse complement strand
CATACCGTCGGCTCATTCCTCAACGCCTGGCGGAACCCCAAGAACCACAAGAGCATCGAGCAGGTCTTCGACTCCCCCCAGCAAGCCCGCCACGCCGCCTCCGTCTGCGCCACCTGGCTCGGCGTCACCATCCCACCCACCCACGGCGCCATCGGCGCCTGGTGGATCGGCGACGACCGCCAGGCCCTCGACGCCTGACGTTGCCGACAACATGCGCGCTCTCCCATGGATGGACGTCAGAAACTCAAGGCGATTGGGGTCGATTTGTCTATCGCCCGCAGACCGCTAAAATCGGCCCTTCATTTACAGAAGGAGCCACACGATGCCATGGTTTTCGCAGGAAGGCGCAGCGCTTACGCGTGATCAAAATCAGGGGCTTGCGCAGCGGTTGCTCGACGAGGCTCGCTCGCGCCTGAAGGTCGACTTCCGCCGCGTCCTGCTCCTTCCGCCCGACCTCACCCGCGCGCACAGCGGCGTCGGGATCATCACCGAGATGATCTACAAGCTGCTGCCCAAGACCTGCGACACCCACGTCATCCCCACCCTCGGCCAGCACGTCCCTCACACCGCCGCCGAGAACAAGTGGATGTTCGGTGACATCCCCAACGAACGCATCCACCCCCACGACTGGCGCAACGGCGTCACCCACCTCGGCGCCGTCCCCGCAAGCGTGGTCAAGGAATACACCGCCGGCAAGGTCGATTGGGAAATCCCCATCGACCTCAACACGATGCTGATGAAGGAAAAGTGGGACCTGATCATCAATCTCGGCCACGTCGTGCCTCACGAAGTGCTGGGCTTCGCCAACCACAACAAGAACTACTTCATCGGCATCGCCGGCAAGGACACCATCTGCGCCGCCCACATGGCGTCAGCGACCTGGGGCATCGAAAACAACCTCGGCAATCTCATCACCCCGACCCGCGCGCTCTTCAACTGGGCCGAAGACAAGTTTCTGGGCCACCTGCCGGACTGCTACCTCCAAATCGTGATGAACCGCGACGCGCAGCATAAACTCGTCACGACGGGCATCTACGTCGGCGATGACCTGGAGACCTATCTCCAAGCCGCCCGCGCAAGCAAACGGCAGAACATCACCGTGTTCGAGGAGCCGGTGAAGAAGATCGTCGCCGTCATGCAGGCGGACGAGTTCCGCAGCACATGGGTGGCGAACAAAGCCGTCTATCGCACGCGCATGGCGCTGGCCGATGGCGGCGAGCTGCTGATCATCGCCCCCGGGCTCGAGCGCTTCGGCGAGCAGGCGGACGTAGACACGTTAATTCGAAAGTACGGATACCTGGATACGCCAACCTGTCTGAAGCTGTACAAGCAAAACAAAGACATGCAGGACCTGGCGCACGGAACGGCGCACCTCATGCACGGGACGTCGGAAGGCCGGTTCACGATTCGCTACGCGCCCGCGAAGTTGAGCAAGCTGGAGATTGAGGGCGTGAACTTCCAGCACGCGGACCTCAACGAGGCGCTGGCGCGCTACAACCCGAAGACGGTGAAGGAGGGTTGGAACACGATGCCGGACGGGGAGCGAGTGTTTTATATCAGCACCCCTTCAGCGGGGCTATGGGCGACACGTCAACGGTTGGAATCGCAAGAAATCGGGCCGATGGGAATTCGATAGCCGGAACGCGAAAGGGACGAACTGCTACTTTCCGTCCCCTTTTCCGCCGCCGCTGCCGTGACCGCCGCCCTCGCCCCCGCCGTGACCGCCGCCCGATCCACCGCCACCTCCGGATCCGCTGCCTCCGCCGGACCCTCCACCGCCCGATCCTCCACCCCCCGATCCGCCTCCGCCCGATCCACCCCCGCTACCCCCGCTTGTTCCGGTGCTCGCCGACACCGGCACATATCCGACAATGCGCCCGTGCTGGCCGTCGGCGGTGACGAATGACGCGACGAAGCGCTGTGTCTTGAGTTGGGGATCGTTTGCCGCAACGGGATCCAGGCGGCCGGTGACTTTGATACTCTTGCCGAGCGCGGTCGCCTTGCCGGCGAAATGCAGCTTGGCGTCGACCGCCAGATCGCTGATCGTCAAATCGCCCTTGTTGCCGCTATCGTCTGTGACGGTTGCCGTGACCGAAACTCTATCAGACGTACTGG
>JBBRIN010000715.1:0-2118 GCA_038221115.1 Tepidisphaerales bacterium | reverse complement strand
ACCCATTCGATCAACAGGCGAGCTTCTCAGTGTTCGTGCCGGAACCGGCGAGCGCGGGGCTGCTTGCGGGCCTGCTCCTCGCCACCGCCACACGCCGGCGAAGATGAACGCCCCCTTCAACACCTTCCCCACCGCTGTCGGCGCGGAAAAAACTCGCTTGCGCACGCGGGAACAAGTACAGTCAAGCCCCGTGTTTCGCTGTCGTTTTTCACCGCGCATGCGCTCAGTTTTGCCGCTGACTTTTTTCCTGCTCGGCGTCGCTTCCGCCGCCGCGCAACCAGCACCTGCGCCGAATGCGCCTGCACAAAAAGCGGCAGCGCCAAACGCGCTGGCGCCAAACGCCGCCGGGCCAAACACAGACGCGCCAATCGCCCCCGCGCCAATCGCGCCCGCGCCAATCGCGCCCGCGCCAATCGCCCCCGCGCCACCAGCCGCCACGCAACCCGCGGCGGCCCAGCGTCCTGTCACCCTCGACTTCCCCGCCGACGGCGTCGAATTGAAAACTCTCGCCGACATCGTCAGCAAGCGCCTCAACTTGCCGATCCTTTATGACGAGACGATCAACACCAAGCGCGTCATCATCCGCGTGCCCAAGGAGGTTCCCGAAAGCTCTCTGCTCGGCATCCTGCAAAGCGCGCTGCGGATGAAGCAGATGGCGCTGGTGGACGCGGAGCAGGCGGGGTGGAAGCAGGTGGTTGCGGTGACGAGCCTGGCATCGGTCGCGAAGCCGCTGGCGCCGGGCGAGCGCGCTGCCCCGGCGGTCGCGGTGACCGAGCTGGTGGCGCTGAAGCACGCGGACCCTGCGAAGGTGGCGGAGACGATTCGGCCGTTTATGACGGTGCCGGGAGGGAATGTTCAGGCGGTCCTGGGGCAGCGGTCGCTCATCGTGTCGGACTATCAATCGGTGATGACGCGGGTGGAGGAATTGATCAAGCTGCTGGACGCGGAGGGACAGGTCGACGTGAAGTTCATCCCGCTGAAGGAGGCGGAGGCGGCATCGGTTGCTTTAACGGTGAGCCAATTGCTGGCGGCGAAAGACGGCGGCGGCGGCGGTCCCGCGGCGGCCGGTGGCGGGGGTGGGACGGGTGCGGTGCTGACGGCGGACGAACGATTGAACCAGGTGGTGGTGGTGGCGCCGGCGACCCGCATTCGTGAAATTGTGGAACTGATCGAGGGACTGGATAAGCCGATTGCGCTGATGACGAAGGTGTACCGGCTGAAGAGCATTCCGCCGGAGCGGATCGACAAGTTGATGAAGAATCTGTTGGGGACGAACGCGACGAAGCGCGCGTATCAGTCGACGGCAGATCCGGATTCGCAGTCGTTGGTGGTGTCGGCGACGCCGGACGTGCATGCGCGACTCGCAGGGCTCGTGAAAGAGCTCGATGTATCGGTGCCGGAAACGGAAAGTCCGATCCGGTTTTACAAACTGAAGAATACGAAGGCGCAGGACGTTCTGGCGACGATTAACGGGTTATATGGGCAGTCGAATGAAGGGGGAGGTGCAACGGGGGAGCTGCAGTTCGATCAGGGGACCGGGGAAGTGCGCACGCCGGGGACGGACGCCACGACACCGGCTAACCGCACGATGCCGACAGGGAACGGAACGGGGCGCGGACAGGTGACTCCGAACACGGCGATGCCGAACAGCGCGGTGAACGGGAACCTGAATCTGGCGCGCCTTCCGAGCGGGTTGACGAGCTTGCAGCGGCCGGCAGGGGATACGACGAGCGTAAATGGAATGGGCGGGGCATCAGGGTCGCGATATGGTTATAACCAATCGCGGGCCATGAGCGGCGATCTGCTGGGAGGCGGCGGATCGACGATGGCGGTGCGCGCGCCAAACGCGACCGTCGCGGCGGATCCGAATACCAACAGCATCATCGTGATTGCACCGCCGGCGGTGCAGGCGACCTATGCGGAATTGATCAAGCGTTTGGACGAGCGGCGGCCTCAGGTGCAGATCGAGTGCACGATCGTAACGCTGGATACTTCGGATGGTTTTCAGTTTGGGGTGGATATCTCGAAGCTCGGCGGGTTCGGGGCGAGCAAGCTGCTGACGTTCAGCTCATTCGGGATCAGCTCCGTGGACCCCAAGACCGGATCGCTGACGCCCGT
>JBBRIN010000714.1:0-2119 GCA_038221115.1 Tepidisphaerales bacterium | reverse complement strand
CACCGCAGCCAGATCGTCATACGGCGCGACCACTTCCACGTCCGAAACCTGCCCGGTAGGCGTATCGTAGTCAGGCGAGAACGTATGGACGCGATACCCCATCCGCCGCGCCGCGATGGCGAACATGCGGCCCAGTTGCCCGCTGCCGAGCACGCCGACCGCCGTGCCGGGCAGAATGGCCTTACTGGAGCGTGTCATTCAGGACCTTCAGCGTCTGCTCCTCGCGAAATTGCCGCAGCTTCTGACGCAACTCGGGCCGGCTGTTCGCCAGGATGGCCACGGCGAGCAGCGCCGCGTTCGTCGCGCCCGCCTTCCCGATGGCCAGCGTGCCCACCGGAACGCCGCCAGGCATCTGCACGATCGACAGCAGCGAATCCATCCCCTTCAGAGCATGGCTTTCAATCGGCACCCCCAGCACCGGCACCAGCGTCTGCGCGGCCGCCATCCCCGGAAGATGAGCCGCGCCGCCGGCGCCCGCGATGATCACCTCCACGCCGCGCGATTCGGCGGAGGTGGCGTACTCCGTCAGCCACGCCGGCGTGCGGTGCGCCGACACCACCCGGCACTCGTGCGCCACACCGAACCGCTCCAGCGCCTCGTGCGCGTGCCGCATCGTTTCCCAGTCCGATTGGCTTCCCATGATGACGCCCACCAGTGGCTTGGGGTCGTTGGTCATAGGGCCGATGTTCTACACGATTTGCCAGTTCCTGTCCCCTCGCCAGAGCGAGGGGAGCACCTCATCCTGCCCAACAGCACATCCACTCCGAAACCACCTCTCCCCATTTTGCATTTTCCATTTTTAGTTTTTCATTTTTCATTGCGATCCATTTCCCCCAAAAACCTCTCCGCCAGGACCAAATCCACCCCCCTCGTGATCTTCAAATTCCGCTCTTCCCCCTCCACGAGCCAAACCTCCCCGCCGCTCAGCTCGATCAACTGCACGTCATCGGTCACCTGCTCCAACGGCAGCGGACACCTTTCAAATGCGCTCAGCAACGCCGCCCGTCGCATGATCTGCGGCGTCTGCATCGCCCACAGCGTCTGCCGTGGAACGGTGCGCTCGACTCGAGCCGGCAACGGCCCGGTCGCCTGCTTGATCGTCAGGTGTACCGGCATCGCCGGCACCGCCGCGCCGTGCTCGACGGCAGCCGCGAGCGTCCGGTCGATCAGGCCCTGCGATACCAGCGGCCGCGCCGCATCATGCACGGCCACCCACTCCACACCCGACGGCACCTCCCGCAGGGCGTTGTAGACGCTGTGCGCGCGAGTGGCGCCCCCCGCGCAGATCTGTATCCGCTCGCCCCCAGGTTCCAGCGGCCCGCGCGTGGGAATGACGATCAGTGCGACGTCGCCGCGCTGCCTGAAAGCGCCAACGCTCCGCTCCAGCACGCTCTTCCCGCGCAAATCCTCAAATAATTTATTGCGTGGCCCGCCGTAGCGGATCGAGCTGCCGGCGGCGGGAAGGATGACGGCAAACTGCGGCATTCGGAAAGCATAGCAGGTAGGGATCACGCCGCCGGACGGGGACGCGAGACGCGCCCGAAGATCATGCGCCCGGCCGAGGTCTGGTGCAGCTTTGTGACCGTGAACTCGACGTCTTCATCCAGGTACTCGCGGGCCTGTTCGAGAACCACCATCGTGCCGTCGTCGAGGTACCCAATGCCTTGCCCCGGTTCTTCACCGGCCTTGACGACGCGCACCGTCATGCGCTCGCCCGGAAGCAGCGACGGGCGCAGCGCGTTCGCCAGATCGTTGATGTTGATGACGTGAACCCCCTGAAGCTGCGCCACCTTGTTCAGGTTGAAATCCGTCGTCAGCACCCGCGCGTTGAGGTGCCCGGCCAGATCGAGCAGCTTCTGGTCGGCGCCGACGATGGCGGGGTCGTCGTGCACCGATGAATCGTAAATGATCAGGTCGGCCAATTTGCTGTTCTGCAGGTGCGCCAGCACGTCGAGCCCCCGGCGGCCCCGCGCCCGCTTCAGCTTGTCCGCACTGTCCGCCAGCGCCTGCAACTCGTCGAGGATGAAGCGCGGCACCACCATCTGGTGCTCCAGAAGCCCCGTGTCCGAGACATCGCCGATGCGCGCGTCGATCAGCGCACTGGTGTCCACCAGCATGG
>JBBRIN010000713.1:0-2125 GCA_038221115.1 Tepidisphaerales bacterium | reverse complement strand
TGGTTCGCCGGCGCGGCCCCTGTCGGCGGCACATTCCTGTTATCGGAGGACAGGCCGGCCAGCGATGGTGTGGTCGGCTGCTTGCGGTCGACGCTGGCGAGTTTGGTGCGCTGCTGCTCGGCCAGCAACCGCTGCGCCTCTTCACGTTGCGCGCGCTCCCGCTCGGCCGCGAGTTTTACGCGTTGATCTTCCTGCGCTCTAGCAGCTTCCCGCTCCTTGCGCTCTTTCTCGGCGACCAGCCGCAAACGCTGCTCTTCGGCGGCTTGCGCGGCCTCGCGTTCTTTCCGGACTTTTTCGGCCGCGGCCTGCGCGCGCAGGGTCTCCTGCTTGCGCAGCGCGTCTTCCTGTTCCGCCATCTTGCGCAGCGCCGCTTCACGCTCCGCCTTGCGCTGGTCCTCCGCCAGCCGCGTGGCTTCCTGCTGCCGCGCCACTTGCTGCTGGCGCTCGCGAATCACCGCCTCGATTTTCTGGATCCGGCCTTGAGCCTCCGCCGCGTAGCTCGACGTCGGGAACTTGGCGAGGAAATCCTGCAACGGCGCGGTGTCAGGCGCGTCCTTGATCTTGTCGAACGCGACCCGATCGGTCTGGTTGAGATAGTAGTTGCTCAGCAGCGAAACATAGGTTTCCGGCCGCTGCCGTCCGCCGGTCTGCGCGTTGACGTCGGCGGTAACCCGCCGGAACAATTGTTCGACTTCGAGACCGGGTTCCTTGAGCCGTTTCAGGAAGGCGCTGGTGAACGGGCTGTTGCGGCCGTCACCGTCGGCGGCGACTTCGTCCGCCGCGGTGGAATAGGCGACCACCATTCCCTGCGCCTTGTCGATCTTGGCAAGGCCGCCCCGCACCGCATCGACGCTGCGGCTGTCGCCGGATTTCTTCTTGCGCCGAAGCGCATTGACGATCGGGTTGTTGCGGCAGGCATCGAGGATCACGATCTTGACGCCGTCGCCGCGGTCGAGTGCGGCGCGCACGTCGTCGAGCGGCGTCATCTGGTAACGGAAGCTGTTCTCGTCCTCGACTTCGGCGTCCGTCGGCATCAGGAAGTTGCGGCCCTGATACTGCACGGCATGGCCGGCGTAGTAGAACAAAGCAGCGTCGGCATCGATAGCGAGCCTTGCGAACTTCGCCATGTTCAGATCGAGGTCGCGCTTGTTGGCGTTGATCGCCTGGATCACCTCGAAGCCTACGCCACGAAGGGCGGCGGCGACGTCTTCGGCATCGTTTTTCGGGTTGGCCAGAAACAGGCTCGCATTGCTGTAATTCGAGTTGCCGACCACGAGCGCGACTCGTCGGTCAGCCTTCGCATCGCTGATCGAACAGGTCAGCAGCACGAACGCATACAGAGCTGCAATCCAGATCGGCCGAACTTTGCTCATGCCAGGCTCCGGGTGCCCCCTCCTCTAAAACGCTAGTACCAGCGGCGATGCTTGCGATAACGCTTCACGGGCGCACGGCCGCTGGCGTTGACGGTCACGGAAATCTGCTCCGAAAAAATCGGCGGGTCGTGCGGCACATGGTTTTCGTCGGCCAGGAGCAACTGTAACGTATGCTTGCCCATCGGCAGCGTGATCTTGGCTTCGGTCTGGCCGGCGCCGAAATGCAGATGGTTGAAGTCGCTCGGGATCGGCTGGTCGAACGTCGGAAGCTCGGTGTCGACGAGCAGATGGTGGTGACCGGTGTTGACCTTCTCGAAGCCGGCAGGAGCGACACCCATGCCGATCAGGCCGAAGCGGATGACCGGCGTCGGCGTGACGTAACCGCGGTTGTTCGGATAGACGAAATACACCTTGGCGCCTGCCGGCGATTTATGTCGCCCTCCAGAACTCGGCGCAGCGGCCGGTGCCGGAGCCTTGGCAGCGGCTGCGGCGGGAGAGCCTGCGGCAACGACGCGGACCTTGATCCGCTCCGAGATCAGCGGAATCGTATTCGGAACGTGGTTCTTGTCGCCGAGCACGAGTTGCAGCGTGTGCTCGCCCTCCGGCAGCGTCACCTCGGCTTCGGTCTGGCCGGCGCCGAAATGCAGATGATTGAAGTCGCTCGGGATCGGCTGATCGAGCGGCGGCAGCTCGGCGTCGATGATCAGATGATGATGTCCGGAATTCTCCTTGTCGGAGCCCGCGGGCGCGAC
>JBBRIN010000712.1:0-2134 GCA_038221115.1 Tepidisphaerales bacterium | reverse complement strand
GAGACCGACGAGCAGGCTGCCGTCGGGGGCGAAGAGGAGGCGGTTGGTGCCTTGGAGTAACTCGCCTTGGCGGAGGAAAGGGTAGCAGGCCCCCTGCCATTCGCCGGCGACCCTTTCCAGGGTGCAGCGCATCAGGATGGGAATCTGCACGTCGCCGACAAACATCTGGCCTGCGAAAGGGCCGAACTTGCCGCCGGTGGTGTCCCACGCGGGCTGCGAAAGGCTCTGGCCCATGCGGCCGTAGGGGAAGATGATCGCGGGCGGCGTTTTCCTTTTCTCCAATTCCTCCAGAGGCACGCTCTTGGGGTCGCGGTCGTTCCAATCCGGGGTGAAGATCATGCTGCTGGGGTTGCCGTAAAAGCGGTCCTTCTGGACGTGGCCGATCCAGCAGGCGCCGATCCATTCGCCCTGGTTGTCGGCGAAAAAAATGTCGCCGTCGGGGGAAGACGCCAGGCCATTGGGTGAGCGCAAGCCGTATGCCCACGGCTCAAACTTTCCGTCGGTTGCGCCGGGCTTGACGCTGCGGAAGACCCAGCCGCGATAGGGGATTTCAACGTGCGCGCCCATGAAGGGGCCGCCCCATTTGTCGGGGTGATGGGCGAGGTTCAGGCTGTAGTAGAGGTAACCTTCCTTGTCCCTGGCTGGTCCGTAGGCGAACTCGTGATAGTTCCCGCTGAAGCCGAAATCGGCCGTGACGGTTTGATATCGGTCGGCCGCACCGGCGCTTTTGAAATCGACGAGACGGGTGAGCTCCGAGCGCTGCATGACGATGGCTTCGCCCTTACCGGTGGCGAGCAAGCCGAGCGCTTCCTGGAGGCCTGAAGCGAAGAGCTTCCACTGGCTGCCGGCAAGCGTCCAGACTTCGCCGCGGCGCGTGCAGACGATGAGGCGGCCGTCGGGCATCCAGTCCATGCCGCCCACTTCAAGCGGAGTGCCTTCGGGCGTGGGGAGGGGTTTGAGGCTGTAGCTTTTTTGTTGCAGGGCGTCGATGGCGAATACGGGGAGCGCGAACACCAGTAGGAGGAGGGCGAGGACGACACGGAGGGACGAAAGGCGGTTGCGCGTTGGGGCGCGCCGAGAGAAGGTGTCGCCCCTCCGGGGCTTTGCGGCGCTTCGCTGAACGCGCACCCATGGCTCACGCCATGGGCTATTGTCTATCGCCCCTCCGGGGCTAAATGACGGATCAATGTTGCTCATTTACCCTCCCTGGCGGTGATGGTGACTGAGAACTTCAGCTTGCCGCCGGGGACGCGGAGGATGTGTCCGGGCGCAGAGTTTTCCTTCTCACGATCCACATGCACAGTCGCGGGCTTCAGCTCACCGGCGTTGCTGGAGAACGTGACGCCGGGCTGGTCGACGAGCTCGAGCGTTACCGCTTCGGCGCCGCTGTCCAATTCGAAGGTGCGCACGATGCCGAGCTCTTTTGCGAGCGCGGTGATCGTCTCGCGAACCTCGACGCCGCCGATCCGATACGTCAATTGCGGGGTCTTGTGCTCGTCGAGCGCGTACCCTTCGAATTCAGGCTTGAGCGGATGCTCTGAGTCACCGATCTTCAGCGGCTGACCTGAAGCGAGATAGAACGGCCGGCCCTGCACGCGAACCACGTTGCCGCCGCGCGCCGACCAACTGGGCTGCATGTCCAGGAAGCCGCCGGCCCACGCGTATCGAAATGAACACGTCTGTGCGTCGAAGCAACAGTTGACGAGGCCGGGCAGCCCCACCGCGATGCCGCGCGGGAAGTTTTTTCCACCGCCGGGCGTCGGCATGAAAGCCCGCATCACCAATGGCTCGTCGCGAACGGCGACGATGTAGTTGGTCACGTCAACGAGCCCAACCGGTGGAGGCATGTTTGCCCCGACGGCGGCGTATTGGAACATCGTCTCGACCTTGTCGTGCGCTTCGGCGGCCGGCGCGCCTTCAAAGAAGCTGGGCATCGGCGTCGATGGCGAGACGCGCTTTGGATCGAGCACCCAGCGGCGGAAATGGTCGGGGCGCAGCCGGGAGGCGACGGTGGTGATGTCGGGGCCGCGCGTGTCTTCGATGACGTTGGGCTTGACGCCGCCGAAGCCGTGACAGGTGATGCATCCGAGCCCACCGGCCCCGGTCCCCATGAGCTTCTGCCCGGCCATGATCT
>JBBRIN010000711.1:0-2135 GCA_038221115.1 Tepidisphaerales bacterium | reverse complement strand
GAAATCGAGTGCCACCTGATGGCTGGTGGCAGGCAGGGTCGAAATCGGAATACCGCGCCAGTTCCCGCCAACCGGCCGGTGCAGATGGCCGAAGAAGATGTGCTTGATATTAGTGCGCCCGGCGATGGCATCGTGGAAGGGCTTGGGTTCCAACAGAGAGATGTCGTCCATGCGTTTCAGCCCGACCTTGAATGGCGGATGATGCATGAAAATCATCGTGGGCCGCCCGCCGGCTTGGTCGAATGTCGCTTTTAGCCAGGCGCCGCGCTTGTCGCAGAAGCTGCCCCATGGCTTGCCGGGTTCATTCGTGTCTAGGCAGATGCCCAGGACACCTTCTCCCATTTCGAACGTGTACTGGATGAAGTCATTGGCATCGACGGGTGTCTTCGGGAACATCGCCCGGAAGTTGGTGCGATCGTCGTGATTGCCGAGGATCAAGTGATAGGGAATCACGAGCTTATCGAGTTCACGCTTCAGCGCCTCGTACGCCTCGGGCTGGCCCTTGTGCGCAAGATCACCGGTGAAGACGGCGTAAGCGGCGTCCGCGTGGTTTCGATTTACGTCGACGATGCACATGGCAAGTCGGTCGATCGGATTTAGGCCGTACAGAAGACTGCCCGGAGGGACGAAGTGGGTGTCTGTGATGTGAATGAATTTTTGCATCAAGCTTTGCTGCACCAGGAGCGATGAGGAGAGGGTGTGACGTGCGTCCGTTGGCGATGCCTTTTGAAGTACGTCGCTTTAAGACGGCGCCAATATATGGCTAAGCACTAAATCTGTCATATAGGGAGAGGTGATTGAGAATCCTGCGTTTAGCCTCTGTGTGCGCTCGGCATGTAGTTGGGTACGCTAGCCTGTCACCGCGCCGGCAACCAATCCGCGAACGATATAGCGTTGAACACACAGCGCCAGCACGAGCACGGGCAATGTGATGAATGTCGCCGCCGCCATCAGCGTGCCCCACTGGATGGAGTTGTAGCCAATGTAGCCCAGCACGGCCACGGGCAGCGTCTTGGTGTTCTCATTAGCGAGCACGAGCGCAAATAGGAAATTGTTCCACGAGGCGATGAAAGCCAGGATCCCCGTGGCGGCGATGCCTTGGGCCGTCAGGGTTACGATGATGCGCAGCAGCACGCCCATCAGGGAACAGCCGTCGATCAGCGCCGCCTTCTCAATCTCGATGGGTACCGCCTCGATGAAGCCCACCATCATCCACACAGTTAGAGGCAAGGTGAAGATCAGGTGGCTCGCGATCAGGCTGGCGTAGCTGCCGACCATTCCGAGTTCGAGGAACATCACGAACAGCGGGATGAGAAAAGCGATGCCCGGTGCCATGCGCGCCAGCAACAGCACGACACCAATGCCGGTCCGCCGATACCGCGCCAGCGCATACGCCGCGGGAATACCCAGCAGCAGTCCGATGCCGGTGGCACCAGCCGCGACGATCGTGCTGTTCAGTGTGTACTGGACGAAAGTATTGTCGGCCAGAACCTGTCGATAATTGTCGAGGGTCGGGGCGAACACGAAGACCGGCGGAAAGGCCAGGAAATCGACGGTGGTCTTGAACGAACCCAGCACCATCCACAAGAACGGCGCGATCAAGGCAAGCGTTACCGTCCAACCGGCTACGGCGAAGGCGAGCCGGCGTCTCCGCACGCGGGTCATGATGTCGGTCTCCGCAGGCGGACCAGCACCAGGGTGCAGGCCATGACGATCGCAAACAGCACGAGCGCGATGGCCGAGCCATAGGGGAGGCATCGTGAGGAATTGGCTCGGGTATAACATCGCGCTTTCGTTGGTAGGGACGACACTCGCCGTCGCGTAGAACGGCTCGGGGTATATGGAGGCCGCCGCGGTGGCATGGAGCTCCTGGCGTCACCCGCAAAGGCTCGTGCGGCGGAGGTGAAATAAGCAGCAGGCAGCATAGCGCGAGACCTCGACGCGGAGCCGACTAGAAAGTCAGCGTAAAATCCCCCTCCACACTGAGTAGCTTTTCCAGCTCAAACGCGATCCGAGAAGCGATCGTACGCCGTCACCTTGCGCGTCAAGAGCGAGAGTTCTCGCTGATAGATCTCTTTGGCTAGATACTCGAGCTCCGCTTGGTGAGAGCGTTCGTCAACGTCAATGTACCAGGC
>JBBRIN010000710.1:0-2139 GCA_038221115.1 Tepidisphaerales bacterium | reverse complement strand
GCGGGAGATCGAGCAACTCGTCAATGTGCCGGGAGCCGGATTCCCGTCGTGGTCGCCGGATGGGGCGCAGCTTGCCTACCTCTTCGATCAACCAGGCGTGGGGTGGCGACTCTGGCTGTATAACCCAGCAACCGCCGAACGACGGATGATCGGTGGTCGCTCCGTACGCCCAGGTCGCCCGGCATGGTCGCCGGACGGCACGTTGATCGCGCTCGTCCGCGCGAACAGCGAGGGGGGCTCGGACATCTGGCTTGTGCCGACAGATGAGAATGGGGAAGAGCGCCGTTTGGTTGGTGGACCGTGGGAGACGCGCTCGCCCGCTTTCTCGCCGGACGGCGCTGCGATCGCCTATATCAGTGGCGAAGCGGGCACGCTGGATCTCTGGCTGATACCGACGATCGGCGGGTCGGCGCGGCGGCTCACCGAGGCGACGAATCCGCTCGATGAGCCGCGCTGGACACCGCAATGGGCGCCGGACGGCACCTGGATCGCCTACACCTCCTCGCGCTCCGGCGAGCGGAACAATGACGACCTCTGGGTCGTCTCGCCAGACGGCACCGCCCACCGGCAGATGACGACCGGGCTGATTGTCAACACCGATGCCGCATGGTCGCCAGACGGGGCCCGCATCGCGCTCGTCGGCAACACCGACAACGAACACTGGTACGGTGACGACGCCGATGTTTGGAGTATCGACGCCAAGGAGGGGCCACCAGAGCGCCTCACAGCGGCGGGCGGACATTCCTGGCGACTCGAGGGCGGCGGGCTTGGTTGGTCGCCAGATGGTCGGACAATCTATGCGCTCTCGCACCACAATGGCGATCGGAATATTACCGCCGTCCCGAGCGATGGCGGTGTGCGGACTGCCGTCACAAATGTCACCGGGATCATCACGGACTTCGCGCTCTCCCCCGATGGGCGGACACTTGCCTACATCCATGCGTCGCAAACGAGCCCGCCGGACCTCTTTGTCATGTCCCCCGCCGGTGGTCGCCCGACGCGGATTACCGATAGCTATCAGGCGACGGACGGCTCGGAGCGGCAACCGGAACGGGTCCCCTATCGGTCCTTCGATGGGCTCTATTGCGACGCATACCTCTACCTCCCGCACGATTTCGACGAGCGCAAGGGGTATCCGGGCCTCATTCAGGTCCATGGCGGCGGCACGAACTCGCACGGGAACGGCTGGCACCCCGTCGAGCAGTGGCTGGCGGCGCAGGGATTTATTGTCCTCGCCGTCGAATATCGCGGATCGAGCGGGTATGGCCGCGACTTTGCAGGACTGTCGTATGCCGACTGGGGTGGCGGGCAAACGCGCGATGCAGTCGCCGCCGGCGAGTGGCTTCGGGCGCAGCCATATATCGGCAAGGTGGGCCTCTACGGCCAGAGTTACGGCGGCTATCTCACCCTGCACGGCATCGTTGCCGCGCCCGATTTGTTCGCCGCTGCGGTCGATATGTACGGGAAAACGAACATGTTCACCGCACAGGCGCACGCGGATCGGGTAGGCCGCGTCTTCGCCGCCCGCGATTACTGGGGGCGACTCGCGGATGAAATACCGGCGGCGATGGAGCGGGCGTCAACCTTTCAACGTTTGGACCGCATCAAGACGCCGCTCCTGATCCTGCATGGCGACCGCGATCTGCGTGTGCCACCGATGGAGTCCGCGCAAGTGGCCGAGACGATGGCCCGTACGGGCCTGCCGCACGAATACATCGTCTATCCGGGTGAGGGGCATGGGTTTCGCAAGCGGGAGCACCGGATTGACTGCTACGAGCGGCTGCTGGGGTGGTTCGCGCGCTACCTCAAGGAATGACCATGACCGCCAATGATGACGCTGGTGCCACTGTGGCCCGCTCATTCTATCACACGGCGCACACCTCGAAGATGCTGACCATCGCCCTGCTCGCGGCGATGCTCGTCGTGCATAACGCCCAACGCACCGGCGTTGTGCCGTTGTTCACCGATCTGCAACCCCGATTCGGCACGGATTACGCCGGTATCGGCACCCTCTTCGCGGCCTATGTCTTCGGCTACGCGATCTTCCAGGCGATCGTCGGCCTCATCGGCGACCGCTTCAACGCCCGGCGGCTCCTACTGACCGGCCTGGCGCTCAGTGCGCTCTTGTCAGCGGCCTTC
>JBBRIN010000709.1:0-2170 GCA_038221115.1 Tepidisphaerales bacterium | reverse complement strand
AAGGAGATTTTAGCTTCGCGACCCCGGGCGGCAGGGTGCGGCTTTCCGTGACCAACGACGCGCTGACGCCGTTTGGCGGGCTGGTGCCGTGGGCGGCGTTTACCAAACACATTGGGATGATCGACGGGCTTGCGGCCGATTGCCCGGTGCGGCGGACCAGCCCGAACGCGGCGCCCGTCCACGATGTGATCCAGTCCTTCATGCTGACCGCGCTCACGGATGGCCGGCGTTTCTCCCCTATCGAACGCTTGCGCGAAGACCCGACGATCCCGGAGATTTTCGGCATGGAGGCCGTGGTCGGGGACGACACGGTCCGGAGGTTCTTCAAGTCGGTGGACCCCGCGCTCGGGGCCGAGTGGATCGCGCGGCACGCCAAGCCGATGTGGGGTGCGTTGCCGGACACCGTCATCCTCGACTGGGATTCGACCGTGCAGCCGAAGTATGGCCATCAGGAAGGAGCCGAGCGTGGCTACAATCCGAGCAAGCCGGGCCGTCGCAGTTTCCATCCGTTGTTGGCCGTCGTCGCCAAGACGCGGCTGTGCCCGGTCTACCGCTGCCGTGTGGGCGACGCCGTGAGTGCGAGCCCGTGGCACGAGGCGAAGGCGGAAATCGCGCTCGTGCGCTTCCGCCCTTAGCCCCAATACTGTTCACTTAGATATAATCGCGACCAATGCTTTATATAAGTAGAGCGCGGTGGGAGCGCCGGTGCGGCGCAAGGGATAGCCGGACATTTTGCGTTTGAGCCCGCGTGGAACGCGGCGTCCGCGGCTGCTTACGCAGCGTTCTTGGAGGATTTCTTGCAGGATGCTATCGAGCCAGAGTTCCGCCTGCCGAGGGGGGAAAGACTGGCGGGTGGGCCAGTCTGCGCCGGAGCACGCGGACACTGTGAGTGAAGGACAGGCGGTCGGGATCGATTTTCTCGCCGTGCGCGGCACGGCACATGAGGGAGCGGACGGCGCGGTGCGCGAGGAGCAGGCCGTAAATTTCCTGTTCGACCAGGTCCGGGGTCTTGCTGCGCAAGACGACTTGCTGGCCGCCGCGCAGGTGGGTCTTGAGCTCGGCGAACACGCCCTCCATCTCCCAGCGCTCAGGGTAAAGCGCCGCCAACTCGCTCGCCGGTGCCTGGTCGGGATCGAGCAGGGTCGTCATCAGGCGGTAAGTCTCTTTCGCAGGATGATTTTCCAACGTGTATTCGATCACGCGGACGCGCACGCCGTCCTTGCGGTGACGCCGGTCGGTCGTCGACGCATAAAAGGTGGATAGATAGGAGCCGTCGGCGAGGACCGTTTCCACCGGCAGGCAATAGTTGGCGCGCACCCGCCACAACAGCTCGGCACCCGTGTTCACGGCCAGTTGCCAGAGGCTGAAACTCGCAAAGAGTCGGTCCGCCAGACAGAGCATGCCAGCGGAGAGCTTGGGCACCACTTCCTTGGCCGGCGTGTGTTCACCCGTTTTATACGGGGCCATCGTCGCCGCCAGCATGGCATGCGCCCCAGTTTCCACCAAGCAGACTAAGCGGACCTGGGGAAACGCCGCTTTGCCGCGACTGGCCCCGGGTTTGCCGAAGTGTAAGCGATTGGCCTGCGTATCGGGAACATCCAGGGTCGTGCCATCGAGGGCCATCAGCCGGAGCTTGCGGTAGAACGCTCCCGGCGCGTGCGCCTCGGCCAGCGGCTGGGCGGTCTGCTCCCACAGCTGTTTGAGCGGTGCCGAACCGAGCCGGGTCCGCGCCTGCGAAATGGCCGCCTTGCTCGCCACCCGGAGCGGCTGCGCCGCCCCGGCCGCCCCCATCCATTGCAGACCTTCCACGAGCACCCGCAGCACTTCGCGCGTCGACACCGCCATGAACAGGCCCAGCGACATCACGTAGTAAGTCACCACTTCGGCGGGCAGGTCTCTCACCCGCTCGCTTTCGCGTCCCGTCTGCTTGAGGGCCCTCGTGAGCGTCGCCCACGGATAGATTTGGGCCAGCACCCCTATGCTCAGGTGCTCCGCAATTTTTCCGCCCGTTGCCATCGTCATCGCGCTTCGTGCCATACCCCAAATCCTTGAGGCGTGCTACACGGAGATAAATCATTAAGTTAACAGTATTGGCTTTAGCCCGACTTCCGCAACTGAAG
This sequence comes from Tepidisphaerales bacterium, assembly GCA_038221115.1. Classification (GTDB taxonomy): domain Bacteria; phylum Planctomycetota; class Phycisphaerae; order Tepidisphaerales; family Tepidisphaeraceae; genus JANXVV01. The sequence goes on along the minus strand of JBBRIN010000709.1, from coordinate 50 downwards.
GAGGTTTTCGGTTATTTCCGTAGGGTTTGGCGGCGCAAGTGATTGGTCTG
>JBBRIN010000708.1:0-2177 GCA_038221115.1 Tepidisphaerales bacterium | reverse complement strand
ATCATAACGGGCAAGGAAGCGCGCCGGCTCGGCTAGCCGAAAGCCGTAGATGCTCTGCTTGACGTCGCCGACGAAGAAAAGATTCGATGGAGTCCCGCCGCCGACACTTTCGCGGCTTACCAGCCGGAGGATCGCATCCTGAACGCCATTGATGTCCTGGTATTCGTCGACCAGAACGTGCTGCAAGCGCTGCTGCCAGGAGCGCGCGATCGGTGTCGGCTGCCACTCGCCATTTTGTTGGCTTCCCAGCAGCCGCAATGCCATACGCTCCAGGTCGGAAAAGTCGACGCCGCGCGCCCGCTCCTTCGCCTGCGCGTACCGCTGTTGAAATTCAGCTACGAGCGAAAGGAACGTGTGGGCGTGTGCGGTCGTGCTGGCCAGACCGGTCTTCCATTCGGCAGTGGAAAATCGCGTGATCGGGTAGATCGGTCCCTTCTCTCCCATGGCTTTGCGGACGGCGTTGAGCAACGCGAGCGCCGTGGGCTTCCCCACCACGTCGTTTTTTATCGTCGGCAGCTTCCGCATCGTGCAATCGGAAACGACCTTTGCGAGTGCATCGAAATCGCCCGCGCCGAACGCTTCGATCCAGCTTCGAATCGTCTGGGCCAGCTCTTGCAGGTACGTCACGTATACGGCGAAGCCATTCATACGGCCAATGGCGGCGATGGCCGCCCCGCACTGCAGTTCGAGTGCAGTCAGACGCCGATGGATTGTGGCAGCGAGCTCTTTTCCCAAGGCGCACTCGGCGAGCGGCTTAGTTGCGGGTTCAAGCAGCCGGCGGCGCGCCTCCGCCAACCACGCCTCCGGATCCACCACGCTGCAGAGCAAGCTGTGGGTGCGCAAGACGTGCCCCCGCAGCAACTCGTCGTTCCCATCGGCGTAGACATCCACCAGCTTGTGAAACGCGCCCGTCTCATCGGTCTCGTAGCGATCGGCCAACACGTCGCGCACAACTTCCGCCCGAAGGAGAACCGCCTCATCGCCGTCCAGGATGTTGAAGTTCGGATCCAGCCCCAGCTCGTGAAAGTGCTGGCTGAGCAGCCGCGAGCAAAAACCGTGCAGCGTACCGACCTGCAATCGATCGATCTGCGCGATCTGCAACTGAAGCCGCCGATCCTTCGGCGTCGCCTCCAACCGCTGGCGGAGCGCCGCCTCAATCCTCCTCTTCATCTCCGCGGCCGCCGCGTCGGTGAAGGTCACCACCAGCAGCCCGTCCACCGGGCAAGGCGGCGCCGCATCACAGACCAAATGCGCGCACCGCGCCGCCAGCACCGCCGTCTTGCCGGACCCGGCGGCGGCAGAGACCAGGAGATTTACCCCCGTCGTCTCAATGCCCGCCCGTTGCTCCGGCGTCCATCGCGGCGTTGCATCACTCGGCATCGCTCGCCCCTCCTTTTGCCACACCGGGCGCCATCAGTTGCGCTAGGACCCCATCGCGCCCCAACACTGGAAGTTGGTGATATCGCTCAGCCGGCTCAAAGCGGCACACGCTGCGATACTCGCACCGCGGGCAGGGCGTCTCGTGCCCCATCATGTACGGTCGAATCGCGATCTCGCCCGACAGCACTTCGTCCGCCAGCTCCCCAAGCCGCTTCTTCACATGAGCGAGCAGCGCCGCAAACTCCTCGGCATCTGCACCATCCGACTTGCGCCGGTTACCGAACGAACCGTCCTTGTTGATCTGGACATTGATCACCTCCGACGTGCCAGTTTCCAGCGACGCATCCAGCTCGCGGGCAACCCGCTCGTCGAGCAAACCGCGGGGCTTGGCCGACAGGTGAAACCGCGGATCGTCCGGCGAGATCGCCTCCGCCGGATGAGCCACCGAACCGAGCGAGCGCAACATCCGCACGTAAAATGCCGCGGTCGGCGTCAGCTCGCGCCCCGCGAGCACCTTCCCATGCGTCTGAAGCACCAGAAGGTGCGTTAGCAATTGCAACGAGAGTCCGTAATAGACCTCATCCAGCGACAGCCGGCGATCCCCGAGCCGATAGTCGATCACCGCGAAATCACCGCCGGATTCTTCGAGATCGACGCGATCGATCTTCCCGGTAAGCCGCACCTCCGCCCCCTTAGGCGTCGCCACGATCAGTTCAGGCACGGCACCGCCCTCCCCGAACTTGACCCGCGTATACGCCGGCCGGAACCGGCCGCGTGCCGCTGCCGTTTTTTGCGTC
>JBBRIN010000707.1:0-2179 GCA_038221115.1 Tepidisphaerales bacterium | reverse complement strand
GTGCGGCTCGGTGCTGGGCACGCCGCTGGCGAGCAGCGCGTAGGTTGCCAAGGCTGATTCGCCTCCATACTGGCCCAGCCGGCCCGCGCGGGTGGCCATTGCGGCGCGCGGCACGCCCTTTTCAAAGCTGCCGTCTGGATTTTGGTTGGCAAATAAGTTTTTCTGTGCTCGTTCGATCGCGGTGTCGACTTCTTCAGTCGTGACATGATCGGCGGCACCTGGCGCGACGCGCCGGGGCTCCGCTTGCGCGCCGATCGCCAATATGGCAACGAGCAGGCCCCAGAACCCGATATGTCTCAATCTCGCAGCGCTCATCGATGCAGTTCCGCGGGGCCGCCAATCTTCACATGCAACTCTCGACGGGCGACGGTATTGTACATGCGTGTGGGCCGCGTGGGCGACCGGCCTTCCGCCCGTAGCAGCTTAAGGGAGAATCTCGATGCGAGCGCTCGGTCTGATGCTTCTGCTCGTTTCGCCGACGCTCACCCGCGCCGCCGACCCGATCAAACAGCCCCAGACGAACGCGTACGTTCAGCCACTTATTGACGGCGGCTGGACTACTGCGATTGTCGCCGGCGTCGTAACCGAAGCGGGGCGGCAAACCATCGGCTACGGGCAAATCTCTCCGCAGAACGCACACGCTCCGGATGGCAAGACGGTTTTTGAGCTGGGCTCGGTCACCAAAACGTTCACCGGGCTGCTTCTCCAGCAGATGGTTGACGGCGGCGCGGTTTCTCTGAATGACCCCGTTCAATCGCTCTTCCCTAAAGATACGAAAATCCCCTCGCGCAACGGGAAGCAGATCACCCTTCTGGATCTCGCCACACACCGCTCGGGCCTGCCGCGAATGCCGGGCAACTTCTTCCCTGGCGATCCGCACGATCCGTACGCCGACTATACGTTGGAGGACATGCTTGCGTCACTCAGCGGCTATCAGCTCCTTCGCGACATTGGCCAGACGCCGGAGTACAGCAACCTTGGCGTCGCGCTTCTCGGACAGGCGCTCACGCACAAGGCCGGAGCGAAATCTTATGAACAGCTCCTCACTGACAAAATCCTCACGCCCCTGAACATGAGCGACTCGCGCATTACCTTGACGGATTCGATGCGCAGCCGCCTCGCCCCCGGCCACGACGCCGATGGCAACCCCGCCGCCAATTGGGATTTGAACGCCTTTGCACCGGCCGGTGGACTTCGCGTTACCGCCGACGACATGCTTAGCTACCTCGCCGCCAACGCCGCCATCACCCCCTCCCCCCTTTATCCCGCCATGCACGCGGCACATCAACCCCGCGCCGATGCGTCCGAAGACGGCGGCGCGATCGGCCTCTGTTGGCAAATCCGCAAGCTCGACGGCGCCGTCTGGCACAACGGGCAAACAGGCGGCTACCACACGTTTGCAGGGTTTCTTCCTGACAAGAAAGTCGCGGTGGTGCTTCTCTCGTCAACGTCGAACGGGCGATACCTCGATGCGATTGGCTTTCGGCTTCTTCACGTTCATGCGGGGGACCCAACGCCGCCGCTCCGCGTCCCGACGCTCGCGCGGGTCGAGGGGAAGATTCTCGATGCCTACGCCGGGGATTACGCGTTTTCCCTCCTCTTCAAAGGCGCCGTCAAGCGCGCCTCCGATCACCTGACGCTGCAGTTAAGCGGCCAGGGCGCCGTCCCGTTCTACCCAGAGTCCGACAGGCGGTTTTATGCCCGCGCTGTGGATGCGGCGATTACTTTTGAAAAAAGCGATGATGGGTCGGTCAAGCAATTTACGCTTCACCAGAATGGGACGGATCAGATCGCCGCGCGCAAGTGAGGGTTCGTTATCCGCCGAGATGAGAAGGGTAGCGGCATTTAACGCTTGTTCCCGGTGCGGAACTTGGCCGTTTTTTGGGCGCGCCGAGATTTCCCCGCCGTTTGCTTTTCCGAACCGCGGCCCGGCGCGGGTGGACCCGGCGGCCTCGATGCCATGAGCGTGGTGACGGCGCGTACCAAGAGTCCGGACCTCGTATCCCCCGTCTCCTCCACAAAGCGATCCACGCGCTCGAGCACGCGCTGAGGCATCGTGATGTTCAGTCGAATCGCCTTCTGCGGCAATTTTGCGGCGTCCACCTGAACGATCGCCCACACCGCGCCGGAATAGTTCGCGTCCCTGCGATGCCGATCGATCGGCCGCGGGGAGGGAATG
>JBBRIN010000706.1:0-2187 GCA_038221115.1 Tepidisphaerales bacterium | reverse complement strand
CCGAGGCGTCGATGACGTGAGGCAGGTTGATGCGAGCTTGGGCGCGGAAGTTGCGCTTGCGGGAAACGATCGTGGACGCAAGGCTGAAGTCTGAAGTCTGAAGGCTGAAAGGGGAATTGGTCTTCCCATTCTGCCTTCTGCCTTCATCCTTCTGAATTTCGGCGGAAGAGGGAGCCAATGCGCCGGCGGCTGACACGGCGAGGGCTGCCAGCATCTCATCTTCTCGCAAATAGAAGACGTCCTCCCCAACGCCCAATCGTCGCCCGACCTCCCTGGCGACATCCCTCAGCAGGTCATACCCCAACATCAGATAGAACTTCCCGTCTTCGCGGAAGCTGATGTACCGCCAAACACGATCGAGCAGGCGGTCAAACTCCCGGGCGGCGGGCGGCTGCATCCCGGCGCGCAACTCATCGACCTTCTTCCGCACGCTCCTGGCGTGGGCCTCGTGCAGTTGCACCGGATCGGCGCCACCGGCCAGCCGGTCGGCCAGCTTTCTCACCGCCTCGGGCTGTTCGCGCCAGCGGGGCGTCGCCAGGTCAAACTCCCCTGCCGCCCGATGGCCAAAACGCGTCAGCCAGTCTTCCAGCGTCCGCTTCCCGGCGGCGATCTCGAACAGGCCGGCATCGGCCAGCAAGGTCATGTTCGGCGTCGGGCTTGACGACAGCGTCGTCGCCAATTCGTCGATATCGCGGTCCCAGACCTGCTCGGCCAGAAACCGCCGAAGCTCCCCGAGCACCATTCCTTCCACCAGGCTCGGCAGCAGCGACTGCGGCGCGAACTCGTCCATCACCTTCGACTGACGATCTCGCCAAAGCTGGGCCAACTCCGTCGGCGACAGCCTGCTCAGATCCTTCGCCCGCTCGGCGGCAACATAGTCGCCGAACTTGGGGAAAATCTTCTGGCGAAGCTGATGGTCCAGGTCGTCGGCCATCGCCGCGAGCTTCCGGTTGATCGCTCCGATCCGCCGACCGGCCTTCCAGCGGGCGTAGAGCGATCCGTTGGGAATCGTCGGCGGGGCTTGGGCGGCGTCCGGGTTGGTTCGCAGCGCCTCCAGGTCATACTTGAATGGGAAGCCGTCAAAGAAAACTCCCGCCGCCCGCGACGTGTCCATGTAAATGCGGCCGGCGATGAGCCGAAGGAAGCCCTCTCGGCGGCATGTTTCGGAAGGCTCGAAACCCGCCGACCGATACATCTGCCCGAACCCGCCTGCCCCGGCCATGAATCGCTCCATGACCGACCAGGTGAGCGGCGTCGGATGCGGCAGGGTTTCGCCGAGGTTGTGCCGGACCCACGGTCCGCGACCTGCGTCGGCTTCCAGCTTCAACGCCGACTGCGTCATGGACAGGATCGCGCCATACGCCTCGGCCTCTTCCAACGTGGTGATGGGCCGGCTTTGCAGCAGGAAGAGCGAACCTTCCTGAACGGCCCATTCGATGTCCTGCTCGCCGGCGAAGTGATCCGCGGCCCGCCGGCCCAGTTGCCAAAGCTGGTGAATGTGGCCGTTCTGCAGGCAGGCGACGCGGCGCATAGCCTCGGGCGTTTCGACTTCGACGTCGCCGCCGGCCGGAATCATGATGCGCTTGTCGGAGACGCGGTGCTCGACCAGTTCGCCGGTCTCTCGGATGAGTCGCAGGACATCCGGCTGCACGCGCCCGGAGACAACGGCTTCGCCCAATCCCCAGGCAGCCTCGGCGAGCATTTCAGTGCGATTGCCCGTCCGCGGATTAGCGGTAAAGAGCACGCCGGCCACGTCGGCCCGCACCAATTTCTGCACGACGACCGCCATCGCGACCTGGGCCAGATCGATGCCGTGTTCGCGGAGGTAGGAGCGCGTGCGAGGCGAATCCAGGCTCGCCCAGCATCGGCCGACGGCGTCGAGCAGGGTGGCGTCGTCGTGAACGTGAAGGAAAGTGTCGTACTGCCCCGCCATGGACGCGCCGGCCATGTCCTCGGCCGTCGCGGACGATCGCACGGCAACCGCGCCGCGCCCTATCGACTCATACGCGTCGAGAATCTGTCGCTTCAGGGCGTCGGAAGGAAGCTGGCGCTCGATGTCAGCTTGCCCTTCGCCACTGGCTCTCTCGGCGCGGTAAGCCGAGGTGGTGACGACAAAGCCGCCCGGCACTGGGAAACCAGCGCGGAGCAGGATGCCCAGGTTGACGGCCTTGCCGCCGGCCAAGGCCG
>JBBRIN010000705.1:0-2231 GCA_038221115.1 Tepidisphaerales bacterium | reverse complement strand
ACGCGAGCCAGCTTCGCTCCGTGTCGAGCGCCATGCGTCTGGCACCGGAGTTCCGCCGCCCCCGTGGCAGTTGCCGCGCCGGCGCGCCTTCGGCCTGTTTTTTTGAAAAGAGACATTAACGCCCGAAAGGAGGTCGACATGTACACGACCATTCACATCAAGAAGCACGAGCGCGGCCTTTGGTTCCGCCGCGGTGATTTCCAGCAGCTCCTGTTCCCGGGCACGTACCGGTTCTGGGATCTGCCGTGGAACTTTGCCAGCACGAAGGTCGAGACGGCGGACCTGCTCAAGACGCGCTTCGAGCACCCGATGCTCGACGTGCTGATCGATGACCCGGTTCTGCGCGAGTCGCTGGTCGTGGTCGACCTGATCGACACGGAGCGCGCCCTGATCTGGCGCGACGGCCGGCTGCTGCACATCCTGGGCCCGGGCCGGCACGCCTACTGGAAGATCCCGCACGCGGTGACGGTCGAGACGTTCGAGGTGACGTCGTTCCGGTTCGACCACCCGCGGCTGGCGACGATCCTCCAGCACCCGGGCGCCACGCAGTTCCTGGACGGCGTGGTCGTGCCCGAGCACGAGGATGTCCTGCTCTACCGCGACGGCGTCCACGTGGACACGCTCGCCAAGGGCATGCACGTCTTCTGGAAGGGCGCGGGCAAGGTGAGCTGGAAGGGCGTCGACCGCCGCGAGCAGGTGGCGGACGTGGCCGGCCAGGAAATCATGACCGCCGACAAGGTTACCCTTCGCGTCAACCTCGTGGTGACGTACCAGGTGACCGACCCTGTGGCGGCCGTGACGGCGACGGCCGACCACGCGCAGGCGCTGTACCGCGAGGCGCAGCTGGCGCTGCGTGCGGCCGTCGGCACGCGGGCGCTCGATGCCCTGCTGGCGGACAAGGAATCGGTGGGCGGCGACGTTCGCAATGCGCTGGGCTCGCGAGCGGCGCAGTTCGGCGTGACGGTGCGCGGCGTGGGCCTGCGCGACATCGTCCTGCCCGGCGACATGAAGGCGCTGCTCAACGGCGTCATCGCGGCGACAAAGGAGGCCGAGGCCAACCTCATCCGCCGCCGTGAGGAAACGGCCGCCGCCCGCAGCCAGGCCAACACCGCCAAGCTGCTGGCCGAAAGCCCGCAACTGGCGCGGCTCAAGGAGCTGGAACTGCTGCAGTCGATTCTCGCCGGCGCGAAGACGACGTTTGTCTTCGGCGGCGGCGACATGGCCGAGCAGGTCCGCTCGCTGGTGACGGCTACGAATGACGGCTCGTAGCTGCCGATTGTCATGCCGAGGTACTCCAAACATCGGCGCGGAGTACCTCGGCACGGCGCGGCAATCTGCCCTTCAGTTCTCGATCGCGTATCGGAGACGTAAATGCCTGAACTACCCACCATCGACACCCCCCGCCTGAGGCTAAGACCATTCGCGCTTGACGATGCGCCGGCTCTTTATCGCTTGTGCGCAAATCCGGAGGTCGCCGCTACGACGCTGAACCTGCCGCAGCCGTATGCGCTGGCGGATGCAGAGAATTGGATCCCCAAGCACGCCGCCGAGTTTGACGCGGGCGTCGCCATGACCCTTGCGATCACGATGCGCGATGTGGGCATCCTTGTCGGAAACATCTCGCTGCGGATTTGCCGGGCGCACGCTCGCGGCGATCTGGGGTACCTCATCGGCCGACCATACTGGGGCCGCGGCTACTGTACCGAGGCGGCTCGGGCGGTGGCCGCCTTTGGATTTGGCGAGCTCGACCTCAACCGGATCGAGGCGCAGCACTTTGCGAGAAACCCTGCCTCTGGACGGGTGATGCAGAAAGTCGGCATGAGGTATGAGGGGACGAATCGCCAATCGCTGCGGCGATTCGGGCAGTATGAGGATGCGGTGATTTACGGGCTGCTTCGGGAGGAAGCGGTTCACCTGCAGTGCGCGACTCTCTGACGCGATGGAGAATCAGAAAACGCGGATGCGCCACGGAGGCACAGAGAACACAGAGAACAGAAGGACGAGGTTCTAATTCTCCGCTCTGTGTCCTCTGTGCCTCTGTGGCCAGTTTATATTTCAAACGCGCCGGTCACTTCCCCGTCTTGATCTCGTCCTTCGGATTCAGTTCCAGTTGGAAATCGCGATAGCGAACTTCCATGGGGCCGCCGGCGTGGATTTGCAGGGCGGTTTGTCCGCGCTTCGCGCCGTCGGGATCAATGAGGTCGGAGCAGACATGGCCGTTGATCGCCACG